>DASYTZ010000239.1:0-3719 GCA_036001745.1 Pyrinomonadaceae bacterium | reverse complement strand
TTGACGATCTCGTCGGGAAGCGGCGCATATTTCAAGTCGCCGGCAAATTTCTCGCCGTCATGAATGCACCACCACAGATAATCAGCCAGCGCTTTGCCTTTGGCTGCATCCTTTTGATCCTTGTACGCGAGGATGTAGGTGTAGCTCGAGACCGGGTAAGCCTCGGCGCCGGGAGAATCTGTAATTGAAACGCGCAAATCATCGGGCGTGTTGGCGAGCGCACCAGTGGCCGCTGCGGTTACGGAATCGAGGCTGGCCGGGACGAAGTTGCCGGATTTGTTCTTGATGAGACCGACCGGCAAATTGTTTTGTAATGCATAGATCAACTCGACATAGCCGATTGTGTTTGGCTGATTCTTAACTTGCCCTGTCACGCCTTCATTGCCCTTGCCGCCCTGGCCGACCGGCCAATTCACCGAAGTCCCAACTCCAACTTTTTGCTTCCACTCAGCACTGACTTTCGCCAGGTAATCTGTCCACACGCCTGTGGTGCCGCTGCCATCGGAACGATGGACAACTGTGATGTCCGCCGCGGGAAGATTCACGCCGGCGTTATCAGCTTTGATCCGAGGGTCATCCCACCTTTTTATTTTTCCCAGAAAAATATCCGCCACTACGTCGGGCGAGAAATGCAGTGGCTGCGAAATCCCTTGCAAGTTATGGGTGATCACCACCGCGCCGAGAACCATCGGAATGTGCAAGAGTTCGCCCGGCGCGCTTTTCAGGTCCTGATCGCTCATGAACGAATCGCTCGCGCCAAAATCCACCGTCTGCTCTCTGATTTGCTTTTGCCCGCCGCCTGAGCCGATCGATTGATAGTCAATGCGAACATTCGCATGAAGCTTGCCGTATTCGCTGATCCATTTTTGATAGAGCGGATTCGGGTAAGTCGCGCCCGCGCCTCGCAGCGTGACCTGGCTGCCGCCACTTCCGCCGTTACAGGCCAGTGCGCCAACAGCGATCGCGACAACGAGAAGAAAAAGCACCACGCGCAGAGATTTACTTGAGAGGGCCGTCATTAAATCACCTCCGAAAGATCATGGATCGCGATAAATCTAAAGTGGCGGTGTTACATCGAGCTTAACTGGGAGTGAAATCGACGTGAACAGAAAACTAGGAAGAGTTAAAGATTTCTCAGACGCTCGCGAAGCTCGTCGCGTACACGCCTGAATACCGCCAGACGTGTCTGCTCATCGCCCTGAGCTGCGGGCGGATCTTCAATGCTCCAATGAATTCGCTGCGTGTTTCCGGGAAAGACGGGACATTGTTCGTTCGCGTTGTCGCAGACCGTGATGACGTAATCGAATTCCTTTTCCGCGTATTCATCGACTGACTTCGAACGATGATTAGAAATGTCGATTCCAATTTCGCGCATCACTTCGATCGCTTCCGACCTGACGTGACTTGGATAGACGCCGGCACTAAAGACCGCGAAGCGATCGCCGGCGTCGTGACGCAGTAGGCCCTCAGCCATCTGGCTGCGCGCAGAGTTGCCAGTACAGAGAATCAAGACGCGTTGCTTCATAGTTTTAGATCACGGCGCATCCTCGACGGGTTGAACTGAAAAGCCTGGTTCGTGCGCGCGAAAGTAGCGCTTTTGAAACCAGAGCGCGAGATTGACGAGCCCGATCAGCGCCGGCACTTCGACCAGCGGCCCGATAACTGCCGCGAACGCCGCGCCTGAGCCGATGCCAAAAACCGCGATGGCGACCGCGATTGCCAACTCAAAGTTATTGCTGGCCGCCGTAAACGAAAGCGTCGCTGTCTTGGAGTAATCGGCGCCGATCTTGTACCCAAGATAAAAGCTGACCAGAAACATGACGACAAAGTAGATCAGCAGCGGAACGGCAATGCGCAGCACATCCAAAGGCAATCTGACGATCACGTTTCCTTTCAGACTAAACATCACGACGATCGTAAAGAGCAGCGCAATCAGAGTCAGCGGACTGACGCTCGGAATGAACACTTGGTGATACCAGTCTTTACCTCTGGTTCTTATGAGAGTGAAACGCGTCAGAATGCCGGCGATGAATGGAATGCCAAGATAGACAAAGACGCTTTTCGCGATCTGGCTCATGCTCACCTGCACGATGCTGCCACGCAAGCCAAACAGCGGTGGCAGCAGCGTGATGAAAATCCACGCGTAGATGCTGTAGAAAACGACCTGGAACACGCTGTTGAAAGCAACCAGCCCGGCGGCATATTCGTTGTCGCCGCGCGCCAGTTCATTCCACACAATCACCATGGCGATACATCGCGCCAGCCCAATCATGATCAGGCCCACCATGTATTCCGGGTAACCGCGCAGAAACACGATTGCCAGAAGGAACATCAGAACTGGGCCGATGACCCAGTTCTGCACGAGCGAGAGCGTCAGCACTTTCCAATTGCGAAAGACTTCGCCCAGATTCTCGTAACGTACCTTCGCCAGCGGCGGATACATCATCACGATGAGGCCGATGGCAATCGGAATGTTCGTGGCGCCGACTTGAAAGCGATTGATGACACTTTCGACTGTGGGATAGAAATAGCCGAGGGCGACGCCGAGGGCCATCGCCGCAAAAATCCAAAACGTCAGAAATCGATCAAGGAACGAGAGCCTCACTTGACCTGTCGGCATAATTTCCTCCCTACGCTGTCCGTTGGTCAGGAACTTCGATCGCCATCACTTGACCGCGTAAACCTTCACGCCGGCCGCGTAATCGTTCACGTTGTAGCGCGCAAGCAAATCGGAAAACTGTTCGAACAGTCGCTGGTCGTCTGCCGGCGTCGTCGCCGGAGCGCAGCAACTCGGCGCCACTTTTGGTTCGCTTATGGAAACTGCCGGCGACGATCCGCAACAGCCGGCAGTCGCTACTGCGCGTGATTCTTCTGCCTTCGTCGCTGTCGGCGAACAGCAGCCTGACTGATTCTCGATTTTTGCGTACGCGTTCAGGTCCGCGCCCGAATCGATCACCTGCACGTTCGTGAAGCCCGCCTCGATCAGTTGTCGTTTGTAATCCTCGACCAGGATTGCGCCGCTGATGCAGCCGACATAAGCGAGCAGGTCCTCGCTGATTTCGCGTGGCAGAGGCTTCTTCAAAGCGATGTCGCTCACGGCCAGACGCCCGCCCGGCTTTAGCACACGCGCGATTTCACGGAACACCGCCGGCTTGTCGGGCGCGAGATTAATCACGCAATTACTAATGACGCAATCGACTGAGTCGTCCGGCAGTGGCAACTTGTCGATCGTCGCGAGATGAAACTCAACGTTCGTGAACGGCTCGCCGTTGTTTCCGCGCAAAGCATTCCGCCGCGCCAGTTCGATCATCTCCGGCGTCATATCAATGCCAATCGCGCGACCCGTAAGTCCGACTTTCGACGCCGCGAGAAAAACGTCCAACCCGCCTCCCGACCCGAGGTCGACCACGACTTCACCCTCACGCAAACTGGCCGTCGCGGTCGGATTGCCGCACGACAACCCCATGTTCGCTTCGGCCGGAATCGACGCCAATTCCTCCGGCGAATAGCCGAATGCCTCAGCCACCGCGCGCACGCCTTCGTCGCTCGAAGACAAATTACTGACCGCCACCGCGCCGTATCGCGCGCGCACCGCCTCTTCAATATTCGTAGACATCTTCAGTTTCCACCTCTTATGTAAAATCAGATATTCACATTCGCCTGTGCGAATATGTCGCCAGTCTACCGGGCGAATCTTACATGTGTCAAGGCAGATATGA
>DASYTZ010000238.1:0-3340 GCA_036001745.1 Pyrinomonadaceae bacterium | reverse complement strand
TACGTCCTCCACGGTCACGCGCTCAGGCGGTTGCAGAATCAGCGTGAAGAAGCCGCTGTGGCCAGTCGAGTGGGTGAGCAGCGCGTCGTTGATCTTCTTGCCCGCGACGTCGTAGCGAAGAATGAAATCTTTGTTGGGGATGGTCGCCTGATCTTTCAAGACGACACGTGCACGGCGATCGTCAGGGCGTTCGACAACAACTTCATGCGTCTTTGCGTTCAGCGCGTCGAGGGGCACGCCAGCATCGAGTGTCACATCGATTGAAATGTCGTGACCGGCGCGCATGCCGGCTGGTGGCGGCTGCGGCGTGATCCGAGAAGCATCAGGCACGCGATCGGTATCAGGCGCAAAACCACTTCCCTGTGCACCAGTCGCGTTTCCGGGAACATAGCGCGGCCCGACCACCATTGGAAACACGAATTCGTACGAGCCGTCTTCGTACTTCAAAGTCTCGACGTAACTGATTGTGATTTTGATTTGCTCGCCGGGAAGGATGTTCGCAACTGATTGCGTGAAGATGTTTGGCCGCTCCTGCTCCAACAGGCTCGCGGTCTGGCCGTTGTTCTTCGCGGCTTCATAAACTGCCTGCGCTTCTTCACGTCGCAAAATCTTGCCGCGCACGGTGCGGTCGCCGACGAGCATCGTCATGTCATCCACGGCGGCGTTTTGCGGCAGCGGAAACGTGTAAACCGCTTCGATTTTTTCTTTGAAAGGATTTTCGAATTCCTGCGTTACGGTCACGCGCGAAAGGAAGCCGCTAATCTGCGCCTTCACGTCCGTGTGCTTCAACGGGCAGACGGCCTTCGCTTGGCCGTTTGGATCGACAACTTGCAAAGTGCCTTGTGTGATCTTGGATTCACTCTGGGCCGACACGACTGTGCCTGAGCTTCTCAACCCGCTGAAACCAAGCAATGCGATGGCGGAAAAACCGATGATGAAGAGTGATTTGCGAAAGAATCTTGCGCGCATAGTCTGCTCCTTCGAGACGTTTCGGACGAACCACGACCATGGCCGGGCGTCTTCTGATTGAATTGTGGGTACAACTAATTAGAGACCAACATCGGTCTCTTGTTCCTAAACATCGAGATTAGAACGCGAACCGAGGGGAGACTTGCAGCTTGGCTACTGCATTGATGCGGCGAAGACGAATCGCGATAGCTTCAATACAAATTAAAGTTGTATTCCAACTGCATCTGCATCGAGACTGGCTGACCGTTGCGCGTCGCGGGAACAAAACGAATCTGTCGCGCGGCGGCGATCGCTTTCTCAGTTAATCCGCCGCTCAACTTCTGCACTGCCTGAATGTTGGTGACCTGCCCGCTGCTCGAGAATACGACGCGCAGTACAACTGTGCCGGTAACTTGATTGCGCCGCGCTTCTTCTGTGTATGTCGGCTCTGGTTTCGCCATCACGCGAGGCCGCGTGCTGACTTCCGGCGATTTATAAACGCGATCGGGATCATCGTCAGAATTGTTTCCGCGTGACCCGCCTTTGCTGCCACCGCCAATGTCCTTACCGTCGCCGCCGATGTTTCCATCTCGACCGGGACCAAATCCGGGACCGTCGCCTTCACCGATTCCGGTGCCCTTGCCGGTGCCGACGCCACCACCATCACCTGGACCGTTCGACGCTGTTGTTTCTTTCGATCGCGGATCGCCGTAGGACGGATAGTCCAGCTCCCGCCACAGCGCGGGATCGAGGTCGATTCCCGCAACCGGCAAGGCTTTGGGAAGCCTGACAGCCGCAGTGGGAATTGGTGCCGGAATGATCGACGGAACCGGAGGACGGCCTTGCGACGGCGGAAGTTGCGCGTGAGTGCCCCCACCGCCGCCACCATGCGCGCGCGCTGGCTGGGGCCGCGACCCTTCGCCACTACCGCTTTCGAAGCCGACGCGTCCCCGCTCGCCAGCGCCAACACCAGGATCGGAACGGTTGGTTGTCGAGTCTTGGAGGTTCAGGATCGAAACTACTTCGAACTCATCGGAGTGGTCTGCAACTTTGTGATTCGCGGCGTGACGTTCCAGCAGGAAAACACCAATCGTTACCGCTCCGACAACCGACAACGCAGTCAACAAAGCATTGATCCGATGCGGGGCAGTCAGCGCTTGTTTCAGTGCTCGCTTCAGTTCATGCAGTTCAGTGAAGACAAATGCTGCTGGCTCACGTTTGAACTCAGGCCAGCTTAACCTAATTCGATCGAGAGCAAATTCCACTTCCGTCAAAAGCCGTTCGGGCAACGAAGCGTCTTTAAGCAGTGTGAGGCTAATGGCCTGACGCGCTTCAAATCCATCGCACGTTTCTTCCGACGTTTCCCACGCGTTGTGTTTTTTCATCGCAAGCTCCTCGGTTCTGGCAGACGTGAACTTGGGCGGGGAGAACTTGTGACACAGATCTGTCGTCGGTCTGGCGAAAGCAGGCCGCAGATCTTCTTTTCGATCAGGGAGACTTAATAGGTATTACGGGAGACGCGTGAAAGGTTACGAAGAAAGAATTTGAGTTTGCAGATTACACAGATTTAGAAAGAGCCGCAAAAAGGCACAAGAGGCACAAAAGTATTTTGTCGAATCACGCCGGAACCTTTGTGCTTTTCTCTAATCAAGGCGAAACCCTTTTTGTGGCTTTGTATCTGCGGACTCACTTCAGTTTGAAAGTGCGCGCGATTTGATCGGTCTGATTGCGGATACGCGAAAGCTTGTCGCGCATGCCCGTAAAGCGCAGCGCGTAAACTGTGTGCTCGTCAGCCTGCAGGTA
Organism: Pyrinomonadaceae bacterium; assembly: GCA_036001745.1. Taxonomy (GTDB): domain Bacteria; phylum Acidobacteriota; class Blastocatellia; order Pyrinomonadales; family Pyrinomonadaceae; genus UBA11740. The sequence goes on along the minus strand of DASYTZ010000238.1, from coordinate 589 downwards.
ATAAGTCCGGCCCGTCATTGGTTTGCCGGCTTGCGTAAACTCATACGACATTGTGTAGCCGCTCAGACGGCCGGTGAACCGCTCGCCTTTTCCATCGATGTAGCCTGGACGGAAACGCTCTTTCTGATCTTGATCCTGACGCGCAAACTCCTCGACCGTAGTACTGTCCGGCAAAGCTTCTTTGCGGATTCTTAGGTAGCCGTCGTTACGGTCGTTGTAAACGAACTCAGCATGCTGATGAACTTCGTCGGGCTCATCGACCAGGCGCCACATCGGCGACGGAAACTCGACCAGGTAATCGACCTTGGGACTGGAATAGGTATGGTCCTGCGCGCCAGCCGAACGATGAACAGCCGGCGAGCCAAACGCTGCAATAATGAAGAATCCAAGGAAAGCTAATGCTGAACGCACGATCGATACTCCTTTGTAAGCTCTAAGCGCCGAGTTTCAGATGCCGTAATGAGTCCGGTTGTTGTCTTGCGCTACCCGGCGGACGCAATCGCGTACCGCTGAAGCTGAATCAGTTCCGCGATCCCCTTCCGGGCCAGCTCGAGCAGATTATCCATCTGTTCGCGCGTGAATGGCGACC
>DASYTZ010000237.1:0-2587 GCA_036001745.1 Pyrinomonadaceae bacterium | reverse complement strand
CGGAGTGAACATCGGTGATTCGCCTTCTCCGATTCTGGTTGTGCGTCCCATGCGAGTGTCAACGATCCAAACTTCTTTTTTTGTGCCTTCAGGATCTGTAGTTGGATTGGGATATTCACCCGCCTGGTTTTTTCCCTGCTCGCCGCCGCGAGCATAGGCGATCAAGTTGCCGCCCGGCGCGAAAACCAGGTCGGTCAGCTCTCCGCCATCGTCGCGGTCGTAATGCGTCAATTGCCGCGCCGCGAATGCAGGCGCGTCGGCAATCCAGATGTTTCGCTTCCCTTCCGCGTCAAATGCCCACGCGATTTTGTCGCCGCGTTTTGAGACGATTAGGTCCGACGGGAATGGCGAACTCGTGACCTGTTCGAGCGTGAAGCTCTGCGCTCCAGCCTGAGCAGCGCAGACCATCAGAATCGTCAATAACGAGCCCAACATAATCGACCGAGGACAGGATTTCATCGAATACTCCTTTGGCAGGTTTGACTGAAGAAATACGCGAGCAACCGATTCTAACACCGAGGCTGCTTTAGAGTCAGAGCCGTCTTGCAATGAGCGCCTGTTTAAGACCAGTGACAGCCTCTACGATTTGATCACGCGGCAGGCATTCAGCCGCGATTAGCCTTTGCATGTACCTCCCGCAGCGTTATTGAATTCATTGGACTCGCTCACAAAGCCGGTTGAGTCTACGGCAATGCGAAAGGTGCAATCGGGCCGGAAACACAACGGCGGAAATGTGGCAAACACTTCTACTGAACGTCCCGCGGGAATTGCCGGCGTAGTAATGAGCTGATGTCCACCACCTGGGGAAAAATCAACTCGCGTTATCGAAGCGCCGGCGTCGGCCAGTCCCTGATTCTGGACGGTGACGATCAACCGCCCGTTCTGATCGCGCCGGCAAAAATTCCCTTTTTCATCGGGTATCGGAAGCAAATCCGGAAGAGCGGGGCGACGCACCGGCACTCTTTCCAGGCTGATCGCAACTGCCTGGCGCCGCGCGGACAACCGCGAACTTGCGGCCGTATATAGAGCGACAACATCAAGCTCCGTTCTGCTTTCAATGACGACGAATCCTTCAAGAAACGGGCGTCGAAACTCCTCATCGGAACTTCCGAACACCTCGAGCGCAATCTCCCGGCAACTGAAGGCGAGCGTTCCGTCACCCTTAAGCTGAATATCGGTAAACGGCAGGATCTTCGAGCTTTCCTCTTCCTCGAACGGTTGGAACACGAGCTTTTTTCTGAAACTGACACTCCTGATGAGCGGATTGTGAACATCGATGTTAGTAGCGTACGTGCCTCGTGCCGCCCGCCGAGCCTGGGAATTCCCGCAGATGAATGCCGCCGCGTATTGAAAAGGAAGCGCTGGTTGCTCCTGCGCGCGCACTGTTTGCGTATTCACCGGCATGATTGAGAGAAACGTGATCGCAAGTAACGCGATCGATGTGCGACTAATGCTCTTTGGCATGCTGACCTCCTTAAGTTTGTCAGAGTAGAAACACATTCTAGAGTCTCGATAAGATCAAGACAATGCGAATAGGGAGAACGTCATCGACAGTAAGAATTTACTGTTGTCATTTGAGTGCAGAGCGTTCCGCTGCTTCTTGCGGACTTGTCTTCAATACGTTTTATTTGCGCTGATTACTCCATCTGCTAATCTTGGCTGGAGAAGAATGAGTACCTCTTCGGCAAACGTGATTTCGCACGACCAGGCGGGCCACGCTCATCGCCACGGACGCGCCGAAGCGAGCAGAAAACGGTTGACTATCGTGACCCTGCTCACAGCCGTTTACATGGTCGCGGAAGCCGTCGGCGGTTGGTGGACCGGATCACTGGCGTTGTTCGCCGATGCCGGTCACATGCTGGCAGACGTCGCCGCATTGACGCTCGCGTTGATGGCAGTCTGGTTCGGCGCGCGGCCGGCGACACCAGGCAAGACCTTTGGATACTATCGGCTGGAGATTCTGGCAGCGTTCATCAACGGCGTCGCGCTGGTGCTTATTGCCCTGTTCATTTTCTACGAGGGTTATCTTCGCTGGTTTGCGCCAACGCCGGTGCGCAGCGGCGTGATGACTGCGGTGGCGGCCGGCGGACTGGCGGTCAATCTGTTGTGCGCGCGTTTGCTGCACAGCGAACGCCACGACGATCTGAATGTGCGTGGGGCCTGGCTGCACATCATCAGTGATGCGCTCGGTTCCGTGGGCGCGATCGTCGCGGGCGTCATCATCACGCTGTCGGGCTGGTATGCCGCCGATCCGCTGATCAGCGTTCTCATTGCCTTCTTAATTATTTGGAGCGCCTGGCACTTGATCCGCGAAGCCACAAACGTTTTGCTGGAAGGCACGCCCGCGCATATCAATCTGGCGGCAGTTGAAGATGCGATTCTCGAGACCGAAGGCGTTTCGGACGTTCACGATCTGCACATTTGGACGATTACTTCCGGACGCGAAGCGTTGAGCGCGCATGTCATCCACGCGCAGACGATTTCGCAACCTGTCCTGTTGCAAGAGCTGCGAACGAAACTGCACGATCGTTTCGGGGTCGATCATTTGACGTTGCAGATGGAGACGCCGGATTTCCAGGACGACACA
>DASYTZ010000236.1:0-5632 GCA_036001745.1 Pyrinomonadaceae bacterium | reverse complement strand
CGGCTCGGCTGTTGTGCCGGCCCGCAACACGGTGAGAAGTTCGGAAATGAAAGGTTTGAATTTGTCGAACTGAACCAGCACAGCGCTGTCCGCGACTTCGGCGGGCGGCAGCTCAATTGGATCCGCTGATTCAAGCAGCAGGCGACTCTCGGTTTGATGATCGCGCTTTTTCAGGATTGCCATTAGAAGACAATCAAACCATAGCGCGGTGCGACTCTCAAGCTCGCGCCGACCCCATTGCGCTCTGCGAGGTCACGGATTAAAGTTCTGCCGCTGCCATGGCCCGCGAAAGTGTTTTCAATCAAATCTTCAGGCCGGAACGCGACGATCGCGTGGCCGTATTGTTCGAGCAGCGCGAGATGAGCTATCGCGAATTGCGCGAACTCACTGTCAGCGTCGCAGAAAAACTGAATTCGCTCGATGTGCACTCTGGAGATCGGGTTGCGATCCTGCTTAGCGACTCCCCAGAATTCATTGCATCCTTCGTTGCAATCATTTCAAGCGGCGGCATCGCCGTTCCGATTAATATGGCGCTGCGAAGAGCGGAACAACTGTTCATTTTGCAGGACTGTGCCGCATGCGTGGCGATTATTGAAGCCGAAGCTGCCGAGTCTCTGTTTACTACTCGCGGTGGCGCGACCGGTGTGCTGAGAGATCTGCTTGTCGTCTGCCGTGATCGGCAAACGAAGCCGGACTTGTCGTCACACATTCGCGCGCTGCGACTCGACGATGCCGAACCGCGATCACTCGGAAGTGATTTTCCAGGTGGGACGATTGATCGGGATGGTTTCATACTCTACACCTCCGGCAGCACCGGCGAACCGAAAGGCGCCGTGCATCGTCACTCAGACATTTTCTACACGAACGAAACTTATTGTCGTGAAGTGCTGCGCCTGTGCGAAGGCGATCGTTTGTTTTCTTCTTCGCGTTTGCCATTCGCGTACGGACTCGGCAACTCGTTTACGTTTCCGTTGCTGAACGGCTTCACGACGATTCTGTGTCGCGAAAAGCCTGCGCCGGAAGTTATCGCGCGGGTGTTTCGACAATATCGACCGACAATCTTTTTCGGCGTGCCCGTGGTGTATCGGATGCTGCTGGAGCATCACCGGAATATCGAGCCGCTCGATACGTCGAGCCTTCGCTTGTCTATTTCCGCAGGAGAAGCTCTTCCCGCGCGGCTTGGCGAAGAATGGCAAAAAACTTTTGGCGTCGAAGTCCTGGATGGCATTGGCTCGACTGAGATGCTGCACATGTTCATGTCAAATCATCAAGCCGAAGTGCGCTATGGGAGCAGCGGCAGATTGTTGAACGGTTACGAGGCAAGGCTGGTCGATCACGACGATGTGCCGGTCGCGCAAGGTGCGGAGGGAAATCTGTGGATTCGCGGCGCTAGCGCCGCCAGTCGCTACTGGCATCGACCTGATACGTCGGCGCAGACGTTCGTCGATGGTTGGGTTCGCACTGGTGATCTCTATCGCGAGGATGTGGATGGTTTCTGGTGGCACATGGGCCGCAGCGATGACTGCTTCAAGCCAACGGGCCAATGGGTCTCGCCCGTAGAGGTCGAAGGCGCGCTGGTCAGAAGCAATCAGATTCGCGCCGCAGCAGTCGTGGAAGGGTTCGATAAGGACGGTTTGTCGTGCGTCTGCGCATTCGTAGTACGCACAAACGAAAACGATAGCGAAGAATCGATTGAGCAATCATTGCGAGAGTTGTGCGAGAGCGCATTGCCGAGATTCAAGCAGCCGCGCCGCTACATTTTCGTTTCGGAATTGCCTTACACTGCAACCGGAAAGGTGCAGCGATTCAAATTGCGCGAGCAATTACGAAGTGTCCGAAGTCCAAAGTCCAAAGTCAATGAGCATCGATCGCTTTGACTTTGGACATTAGACGTTGGACTTTAGACTTGGCCCATGGAAAAGAGTCTCCAGGAAACCTACGCGCCAAACATGAAGTGCTTCGGCTGTGGGCCGGCGAATGAAAAGGGCCTGCACATTCGCAGCTTTCCGCAAGGCGCTGAAGTCGTCGCGACTTTTCAGCCCGAAACTTATCAGGAAGCTTTTCCCGGAATGTTGAGTGGCGGAATCATTGGGACGCTGCTTGATTGTCACTGCAACTGGACCGCGGCGTATGACCTGATGAAGCAAGCCGGAGTCGATCATCCACCGTGCACGGTGACCGCGGATTACACAATCAAGTTGCTGCGCCCCACGCCGACTGACAAACCAATTCAGTTGAAAGCACGAGTGATCGAATCGAAAGAGGATCGCGCAATCGTCGAAGGCGAACTAATCGCCCATGACAAAGTAACTGCCACGTGTCGGGGAACTTTTGTCGCTGTAAAGCCCGGCCATCCCGCATATCACCGCTGGTAACATGCCAATCACGACCATCTTCTTCGATATCGGCGGGGTGCTGCTGACCGATGGCTGGGGCCATACCTCGCGACGCGCCGCGGCTCAGAAGTTTGGTCTCGATTGGGACGAATATGCCGACCGTCACGAGAAAGTCGCGCACGCAATCGAAACGAACCGTCTGTCGCTCGTTGAATATCTGACGCGGGCAGTGTTTTATCGGCCGCGCTCATTCAGTCGCGAAGATTTCCGCGAGTTCATCTTTGCGCAGTCCCAGCCGCATCCCGAAACAATTGAAATCGCCAAGCGTCTGGCCGCTTCGCAAGAGTATTTCATGGCGACAATCAACAACGAGATTCTCGAGCTGAATACTTATCGCATCGAAATGTTCGGCTTGCGCAGCATCTTCCCGGTTTTCTTCAGTTCATGCTTTTTGGGGATTCGAAAACCGGACGAGGCTATTTATCGGCTGGCATTGCAAGTCACCCAACGAAGGGCTGAAGAATGCCTGTTCATCGATGATCGCGAGGTAAATCTAGAGTGTCCGCAAGAGCTGGGTTTGCAAACGATTCTTTACGAGAGTGCGTCGCAATTACGGAACGCACTGAAGAAGAATGGTATTGAGGTTTCAGCTTAGCGCGATCTTCGTCTTCTTTCCGTCCTTGTCCACTGCCACGTAAACAACTTCCGCTTCCGTCACACGCGCTCGTTGGCCGGGCGATCCGTACCGTTCGGCTTCGACGATGACTCGTGTGGTAATCGACGTGGTTCCAATCTTCACTGTCTCAGAATAAAAGCTGACCAGGTCGCCGACAAAAACCGGCTGGTGAAAGATCACTTCGCGCATTGCGACCGTCACGAAGCGATCCATGCCGGTGTGGCGATGGGCCTCGATCGCGCCGGCCATGTCGATGTAGCTGAGAATGACGCCGCCGAAGATTGTGCCCTGCGAGTTTGTGTCGCGCGGCAGCATGGTTATGCGAATCGCTGGGTCCGTGTTCATGCGACAAATCGTAAATCGTAAATCGTGAATCGTAAATAGACAGCGTCAGCGACAACTCGACTTCATAGATACCGTCAGCCGGAACAAACCAGCGAGCGAAGTGTCTAAGCAGACAAATCCAAAGAAGGAAGGTCCGTTGTCATGTTCCAATTAATCGACCTGATTCTCGGCTCCCCAGTCGGCGCGTTTATCGTCTCAGCGCTACGAGACACAGTCTACGCCGCTATGATTCTCGCCGATTGCGACGAATGCGGCTTCAACGATTTAGGCAAATTACTGTTCGGCGGCCTGATCCTGGCGGTGCTGATTGGAATTGGCGCTTCGCTGCTTTGGCGGCGGGCAAAAGAAAAGAATCAAGACGCTTCGGGTTTCGTATCAATCAAGTCGAACGAGCGCGGTCGCTAAGTGTCAGAACCCGGAGCGGTAGCGATGGGCTCGTCCATTCGATGTTAATTCTGTGATCCGGTCGCTACCGCTCTCGGTTCTGACACCTCACGACACAAACGGATACCAGGGCGTATTCCGAAAAATCCAGAAGAAGATCATTAGCACCAGCCACGCCCACAAGTAAAAGGATGGAATGAAGACTCGCCTTTGCGGCTGTCCCGTGATCGCGCTCTTCGTGTATCCAAGAAAGCCATAAACGATGAACGGCAGCGTCAACATGAAAAGCGGATTTAGCTTGAAGGCGGCGACGGGATGCAGGTGCAAAAGCTGATAACACGCGCGCGTCGATCCGCACCCTGGACACTGCAATCCAGTCAACAAACGAAACGGGCATTTGGGAAAGAATTGATTCGCGGGATTTGCCGGATTGAAAAAGAAGAGAAAGCCGCCGATGGCCGCCAGCCCAAGCCACACGCCGGCAGTGATCGTCAGTTGTCGCGTGCGATCGGCCGCTACGGGAATAAAATGAAATTTCTGCATGATCTGAAAACCGCAGCAACCATTCTCAAGCTTAGTCGCTGCGGAGTCAGTTTAGCGCAATAGAAGTTGGTAGACGAAAGTCAGAACCAACCCTTTTTGTTTTGAATGTACGTCCGTACGAAGTCCTCGTCGGATTTGGTGAGATAGATGATTCCCTCGACCAGGCCGATGATGCTGCCGATGCCACATGTGATGAACGTGAGGACGATCTGAATGATGCCCTCAGTTGTGTAACCGAGGATGAATTTGTGGATGCCGAACCCGCCGACGAGTATGCCGCAAATGCCGGCCACGAGTTTCTTGTCGGCGCCGAGTTGCTTCCAATCCTGAACGCCGCCGTACGCCGGTGGCGGCTGAATCGGTTGATAACCACCAATCTGCGGCAGCGGCGACTGACATTGCGAACAGACCTGCGCGAAATCGTCGTTCTGCGCGCCGCACTTTGTACAAAAGACTGCCATTGGTTAACTGAATCGACCGCGCCTTCTGCGGCCCGCCCGAGAGTTCTACTTTCGGCAAATCAAGGCCGTTGAATCCTAAACGAGCGGGCCCAATAACTTAAATGACGCAGGCGGCTCCGGTTCTACTGCCTAAGTGTTCGAAGTGCTGAAGGCGGCTATGCCTATGATCAAGTAGAACAAGATAAACAACACCCAGCAGACAGCTCCCACAATGATCCCGATCATGGCGAACTTCTTAGCCTTCGCCGACGACTCCTGGGCTCCCGCAACATCACCGGCAGCTAACTTGCCGTTGACCTGAGTGGCGAAAATGATCGCCGGAATTGCTAGCGGCCAGCAACAGAATATCGAAAGAATCGCGATAACGAGATTGTTGGGTACAGTTGCCGATCCACCGGCTGGTGGTGGCGGAGTCCAGTTTTGCGACATGTCTTAGTCTCTCCTGTGATTTGGATTCTTGAATTACGAAATTTCGGAAAACCGATGAGAGCTGACGCACCCTTCCCGCCCCTGCTTGGCACGACAAACGGTCAGCACTGCGGCGATCCAATTACAAAAAGCCTGTTCAGATGAATTAGAACGCGAAATCGCGGTGCATAACTAACAAAAGAAGCGCACGATTGTCAAACTAAATTGGCCAAAACCATGATTTGAATGACGGCGCATGCGTCACAGATGTGGGACGAATTGACGCAGCAAACGTAGATCAGTGATAGTCTCAGCCGAATCAAACACTCAGGGAATCGTAGATGAAACAGATTCTTCAGAACGTTAAGACGGGCGAAGTAACGGTTACTGAAGTCCCGACTCCGGTCGCGCAACCCGGATTCGTGCTGGTGCGCACGGCTGCTTCGTTGATTAGCGCGGGAACGGAACGACTAACCGTC
>DASYTZ010000235.1:0-3507 GCA_036001745.1 Pyrinomonadaceae bacterium | reverse complement strand
CAGGAGTCAGTCGCAAATATTTTGGTGACTCGCTCCAGACGTATCCAACACTCTCGCCCGATATCCAACCGAGAAACTGATCGCGCAATTCGCCTTTCAGCAAGGCCCAGGTGGCCTGCGCGTCTGCTTCCGAAGCGAAGTTTGCCGCGCCATAGTTTATGAGAACTGCAAACGGGACGCGCGTTTCGCTCAGGTAGCGCCGGAACGAACTGCCATCTTTCAAGAGCTCCGGTAAATCATTGAGGTAAATCACCGGCACGATCAATTTCGAATCAAAGATCGGAACGTCGCGCCTCCCTGAGTAAGTCTTGACGAACTCGTCTATTGGTTCAGCATGGAAAGGGTATAGCGGACGTTGCTCAGCGGGTTTATCGTAAAGCGACCAGAATTCCTTCGCGATGTTCCAGGGCATCACGAAATCGCGGCCGGCCACCTTCGGGCGCATCCACGCGGCGGGTATTGTTGCTGATGCCGCCTGATCAATTAGAGGCGCAAACTGCGGACGTGCCTTTCCAAACTCGCGTAGATAACGCATCGCGGCGAAGTCAGGCTTCTGCCTTCCCCGCGGAACGTAACCGGCGTCGTTCGTGATGACGAAACAATCGACTTGTCGCGGAGCTTGTGCGGCTTTCTGAATTTCAATCGATACTCGCGCTGGACCTTTTGCCAATGTCGCCGGCGCGCCATCCCAGGCAAACGCCCACTGCCAATACATCTTGATCTCATCGTGCGAGTCGATGATCTCTCTTGCGCCAAACTCGTGTTTGAAAACCTCGCGATCTGCTTGCGTGATTCGAACGGTGAAGTCTTCATTTTTGTTTGCCCAATCAGCGTAGCGCACCCAAACTCTGTAATCGCCGGCGCGCGGAATTTCAATGTCCTGCCAAATCGTCGCGCGTGTTTCGTCGGCACTGGCGTTGACTGAATTCCATTCGCTCTCGCCGCCTTGCGCCCATTCGGCCGAGACGCCCGGCCCGTTGATTCCCCAACCCGGCGACTTGCTCGCCGGCAGTTGCATCCACGACGGATTCAGCACAGGCTCGTGCTGGGCATTCTCGCTGATGCCGCGCATGTTCTCCGCTTCATACCAGAGGTATTCGAAAGTAGCGGGCGTTTCGAAAGAAGAAGACGCGGAGACAGAGGGACACGGGGACACGGGGATAATGCCAACCAAAAGAATCAGGCCCGCAATCTTTCTGATTAAGGGTACGCGTGTCATCGCGCCAGCTGCCACGCCTTAATTGAATCAATCGGATGAATCAGCATGATCAATTCCAAAATCAAGCTATCGCGAATCCAAAAGAGCAGCACAATCTCAGTCGCGATAAAGATCGGGAGCGAGCGCACCCAGCCAAGCTTCCGCGCAATCAGCAGCCCAATTCCGCAACACAGAATATCGCCGAGCGAATTTACAACAGTGTCGCCCCGATATCCGAGAAACGCCGTCGTCGCGCGATAACGATCAATCACCGCATTCGTGTTCTCAAGAATTTCCCACAATGCTTCGGCCGCCAGCGCGATCACCAATCGCCAACTCGTCGACACCTCGTGCTTGATAACAAATCGAACCAACAACAACAGCACGCCGGCAAACATAAACCCGTGCATCAGATGCGTGAAGCTATATGGATCGAGGAATGTCTGCGACGTCAGCGAGCCCCACGCATCGGAGGTCCAAAAGAAAGAGTGGCAATTGCACCACCAAGATCTGTCTTGATGATGAAGTTGCAGCGCCGTGGCAACGAGAATCAGAACGATCAGGATCGGCGGCCAAATCTTTCTTTGTGATTGACTGATCAAGAAGGAACGCTGATGCAGTGGATCAGCCGAGGGCGTCTAGGCATTCGACCAAAGTGCGTCGCCGGCAAGTGAACATCGGCGTGTTGCGGAGGGTGAAGCAACTCGCTTTCGTTTCACGCAACTCCTGGAACATGTCGAGGAAATCCGAGGGCTTATCGGTCTCGAACGCGACTACAAACTCCTGGTCGTCAAGTCCGAACGAATAGGTTGTATGTAGCTTGACGGAGCGATACTTCGATTCGATTCGCACATGTTCGTCCAACATTTCCTGGCGTTGGTCGTGCGGCCGCGCGTACCAGTCGTGCGTTCGTTCCAGCGGACAAACAAAGAGATAAGCGGACTGACCGGGAATGATGTGCGTGCGATCTTCCTGATGGTCTGAGCAACCCTTTTCGATGTACATCGAGCGCTTCGTCATCGAAAGGAAGGAAGCCGTCGCTTCCAGGTATTTTGCCATCGGCGTGCCGTTCAGCAGACTGGTCATTTCCTGAATCGGTTCCAGGTCATGGCCGATACGCCAGATCATGAAGTCCGCATTCGCGCGCCAGCCGACGGTGGAGTAAGTGTTGATTAGCAGGTCGCGACGGAAATCATCGACGGTCTCAACGAAGCGTTCTTTGCAGTGCGCCTTATCGAGATCCTCCAGCATCCGCCACTCGGGACGCGCTTGATAGAAAATGAAGTTGACGAATTGCCGAGGAAGTTTGCGTTTGTGCTCTTCCAGTTCCTCGACGTTCGGCGCCAGGCGCAAAGCGCCGCGCACTTGGTTGGTTGGAGACTCGCGTTCAGTGCTCATCTTGATTGGACGATTGAAGCGCGCCTGCTTCTTGAGGCAACCGCAAGCTCGAGCAAAGGGCGCACCTATTCTGCTGCGAGTCCATGCCTTTTGCAAATGAGGTGTGGTGAATGCTGCAAGTTGGCGCTCGGGAATGCTGTGGCGCCGCAAGCTGAGGGCGCGCGCTGCGTGTTATACTGCCCGGCATTGATTTCATCAGTCCATTGCGGGAGTTTGCACATGAAGTTTCGCGCGGGTGTACTGTTCATTCCCTGCGTTTTGATTTTCGTCATTGCCTGTAACAAGCAATCGAACGCGCCGAATGCTAACTCGAACACAAGCACTACAAACACCGCAACACCCGATCCATTCGCCGAGACGCGCGGTGTTTTCGCGAAGACCTGTCAGACGTGTCATGGCCCTGACGGCAAGGGTGGGCCGGTGAAACTCGAAGACGGCACGCGCCTGCGTGTGCCGAGCTTCCGCGAAGGTCACGCCTTGCGTCATCCCGATTCCGATTACGTGAAGCAAATCCGTGAAGGCGGCGATGGCATGCCGGCTTTCAAAGACAAGCTTAACCAGCAGCAAATTGACGACCTAATTCATTTTATTCGCCACGAGTTCCAGGGCGGCATGACTCCACCGCCAGAGAAGTCGCCGATGAAAGGCATGAAGATGTAGGGACATGAAGTCAGTACCATCCGCGTGAGTGGATGGGTCAGGGATTAACTTGAAACTTTGAACTTGAAACTTGAAACTAACGTCGGGCACCCATAGCTCAGTTGGATAGAGCGTTTGACTTCGAATCAAAAGGCCGCAGGTTCGAGTCCTGCTGGGTGCACCAGATTTGTCAGTACCACCTGGCGGTAGCGGGTGGGCCAAAAGAAAAGGCCGGAGATCGCCTCCGGCCTTTTGACTTTATCGCTCCGTCG
>DASYTZ010000234.1:0-13958 GCA_036001745.1 Pyrinomonadaceae bacterium | reverse complement strand
AAAGAGCGGACGTGGGTAGCGATTTCGACCGGCGGCGTCTATCGCACTGAAGATGGCGGCGCGACCTGGGAGCCGCGCAACAAAGGAATTTGCGCCCGATTCCTGCCACCTGATCAGCAATATCCCGAATGGGGCCAGTGCGTGCACAAAGTCGTGAGCCATCCGTCCGTACCTGACCGCGTGTTTCTGCAGCATCACTGGGGCGTCTATCGCAGCGACAATGCCGGCGACTCGTGGGATGACATCGGCAAAGGCTTGCCTTCCGACTTTGGCTTCGCAATGGAGATCGATCCGAACAATGCCGACACGGTCTTCATCATTCCGATCGAATCGGATGAATTTCGCTGCACACCCGAAGGAAAGCTGCGCGTCTATCGCACAAAGAACGGCGGTGAATCATGGGAGGCGCTGACGAATGGTCTGCCGCAAGAGGATGCTCTTGAAACAATTCTACGCGACAACATGCAGGCGGACGCGAACAAACCGACCGGACTCTACTTCGGAACCCGCAGTGGCAAAGTCTTCGGCTCGATCGATGGCGGCGATTCGTGGTCTTTGATCAAAGATGGCCTGCCGCCAATTACGTGCGTGAAGACGGCGAAGGTAAATTAAAGTGTCAGAGGCCCCGACCGTCAGGGGGTGATTCCTCAAACCGGAGCGCACGCATCCTGCGTGCGGTTCGCCGGCATCCTTGCCGGCCGATGTATTCAATGAAAGGACGCGAGCAGGATGCTCGCGAACCGCCGACAGGATGTCGGCGCTCCAGTGTGCACTCCTAACGACTGTACGTTCCCATCAACTGTCCCTGCGTCACGATGTGACCCTGCATCGCCTTTTCAACTTCAGCTTTCGTCGCGCCCGCTTTCAAAGGAAGTTCCGCATCGAGCGCATAGATTTTGAAGAAGTAGCGATGTGTTCCTGACGGCGGACAAGGGCCACCGTAACCAATCTTTCCGAAATCATTCTTGCCCTGAAGTCCGCCGGCCTTCATCGTTTCCGTCGCTGGAACGTTCTCGACCAGGCCAATGTTTTCCGCGGGCAAGTTGTAAAGCACCCAATGCACCCAGGTTCCCGCGGGCGCGTCCGGATCGTCGGCGATGATCGCTACGGTCTTCGCTGTCTTTGGCGCTCCGCTCCATTCCAGCGGCGGCGAAATGTTCACGCCGTCGCACGTGTATTGACGCGGAATGGCTTCGCCCTCTTTGAATGCGCTGCTCGTCAGTTTGATTTCCATTTTTTGCTCCTGTGTCGGACTTGTGACCGGCGCCTGAGCAACCGGCGGCGGCCGATTCGTGCAAGCGAGAAAAGCCAGCACCACGAGCGCTGAAACAGCTTCAACTCTTCGCATAGTTTCCCTCCGGCGCCGGGATTATTTTTCGTCCGTATACTTCGAAAGCATCGCGCCCATTTCGGCGCGCGGCATCGCAAACCTCACGCTGACTTCTTTTTCTTTCGAGCTGACCTGCGTGTGATTGTAGTAGACCTCTTCGTCTTTGCCGTGCTTGACGATGCGGCCCAGTACAATCATGCCACCGAAAGTTCGCTCAAGCTGGCGTGCGCGATCTTCTGAATCGACTTCGGTCGTGGCGACGACTTCCACATTGTCATTGTCCAGCTTCACTGTGACCTTCAAGTGTTTCGTGCCTTCGAGGAAATCCAGAACGCCGCTGTCGCTCAGTGCGGCCACAAAGTCGAGCGCGACTGACTCCAGAGTTTTGTCGCCACGCTTGTCAGTGACTTTGGCATTCGTTAGCTTGCCCTGTTCGTCGCGATCCGCCTCGACCGTCAGCTCGATTTGGCCATCGAGGTTTAGCTTCTTTTGGTCTTTAAGTTTTTTCGCGGCCGCCAACAGATCCTTGAACGGCCGGGTGTTGATTTCCTTCGGCCGCTTCACGCCATTCTCGGCGGCCATCTTATCGAGTTCCTCTTCAGCTTTCTGGCGCGCCGCTTCTTCTTCCGCGTTCGGTGTTGGCGTTGGCGTCGCCTTCGCGGCAACAGCAGAGGAACTTGGCGACGGTTTGGGCGCCAGCGGATCGAGTTGCGCCGGCGGAACCGGCGCCGGCGTAAACGGCGCGCTGGCGATCACCGGCGGAGGCGTCGGCGTGGGCGTGGGCGTAGGCAGAGGCATCTGGTTCATCGCGAAGTAGCCTTCGGGGTAATGGAATTTTTCGGTGGTGATTTCGGTGATGTCGCCTTCGTTTTCGATATGCGTCTTGTTGTAAGGCCGATCGACGATGCTGCCGCCTGAAAAAAACATTGCGATGCTCAGCGCGTCGCGCACCGGCGGAATCAACGCGATGGCGAGAATCAACAAGGCATGAAATACGATTGAGCCGCCGAGGAGCTTCGACACTTTTGGCCAGAAGGGATCGGCGTTGACTTCGAAATTCTCGAAAAGCCCGCTTGTATCCTTGAAATTGAACATAACCTCGCGCACTGAACTATTAGACGCCGCGTCTCACAAACGCGTTGCGAATCTCGCGATTACCAGCCGTTTCAATAGTAAGATGCGCGTATCGCGCCTGCAACTAAGTCCAAACATCTGCGTCGTAGCGACGCCAAATACGGGTACCTCACCTCCCGAATAGTTCCGTGACACACCGTGGACTACAATCAGTTTATGCGCCGATCGCCTGAAAATCATCGCGAGAGAAAGCCTTTTCGCAAACGCCGTCGTCACGACGGACAAGAGCGTCCTGACAAACATCGACCGCGCGAGCAGCCGGCTCGCGTTGTTTCAACGGGCAGCTACGGCCGCGAATTACGCGACTTGCTTAGCGGCATCGGCACCCCAAAGCCCGCGCCCTTCAGACCCGATCCGTTTCAACTCGAAGCTCTGGCGGCGCTGGAATTCGAAGATGTGTTGGTGACCGCGCCGACTGGCAGCGGCAAAACCTGGATCGCGCGCGAAGAGATTCGACGGTTGCTCGCGGCGGGAAAGCGCACGTGGTACACGACGCCTTTGAAGGCTTTGACGAATTCAAAGTATCAGGAGTTCGGCGACGAGTTTGGCGCGGAGCACGTCGGGATTCTCACTGGCGATCGCAAAGAGAATTCCGATGCGCCGCTAATCGTGGGCACGACGGAAATCTACCGCAATCAGTTGTTCGACGCGTTGCGTGGAGGTGAAGACGTGCGCGTCGATCTGGTGATTTTCGACGAAGCACACTATCTCGGCGACGAGGATCGCGGCCACGTCTGGGAAGAAGCGATTATCCTGACGCCGCCGCGCATTCGCATGCTGCTGCTTTCCGCGACGACTGGCAACGCTAATGAGTTGGCGAAATGGATCGAGGAGTTGCGCGGCGTTCGTTGCGGTGTCGTGACGCGTCCCGGCGCGCGACCAGTGCCGCTGCGCTCGGCGTTTCTGATGCCGGACAAACGTTTGGTGCCCTTGCTCGGCGAGAAAGGAAAATTGAATCGTGAGATTGCGGCGTTGATTGAACAGGGAGAAGAATCCCGCCGATCGCGACGAGATTCTTATCGACGAAGATAGATGCTTCAATATCGCCGGTATTGAGCTTTCAAGATGAAGTTACGCATGCCGGAAATGCCGCCGGCGAATCTGCTGGCGGCGCTTGGCTCGTACAATTTGCTGCCGGCAATTGTGTTTCTGCCGACGCGCCGGCGCTGCGACGAAGCTGCGTCGGAAGCGGCTTTGAGCCGACGGGGTTCAAGTGATGATCGCCGCGAAGCGCGACGCGATTTCATGCGCAGCTTCGTTGAGCAGCACCCAGAAATCCGTGATCACCGCCACTGGGACACAATCGTGCGCGGCGGCATCGCTTCGCACCATGCGGGGCACATGCCTGCATGGAAATTGGTTATCGAAAAGATGATGAGCGCTGGTTTGCTCGACGCAATTTTTGCGACGGCAACCGTCGCTGCCGGCGTCGATTTTCCCGCGCGCACTGTCGTCATTACGGTTGCGGATAGACGTAGCAATCGCGGCTGGGAATCTTTGACGGCGTCTGAGTTGCAGCAGATGACAGGCCGCGCCGGTCGTCGCGGCAAAGACAAAGTCGGATTTGTGATCGCCGCCCCGGGACTGCATCAGAACCCGCAACGGATCGCTGAGTTATTGAGCACGCCGCCTGACGATCTGGAGAGCCAGTTTCGCGCGACGTACACTTCGCTGCTCAACCTGCTGGATGCTTTTGGAGGTTTCGCGCAGGTGCGCGACATCGCGGAGCGAAGTTTCGCTTTTCGCAACGTGCTGCCGCGCATTCATCACCTGGAAAAGCAGCGCGCGCAAAACGTGGACCGAATTCGCGAGCGGCTCCATCGTGCGGGTATTTACTTGCCGGTCGAATCAGTTCTGGCGCTCGAGCGACTTGCCAGTGCGCGATCGCGCTTGCTGGAAGGCACGCCGCAAACACGCCGCGAAATGCGGCAACAATGGTTGAACAAGGTCGTGCAGCCCGGCCGTGTCGTCGCTATCGGCCGCAGCGGCAAGCGCCTCGCCTTGGTCGTTGCGCGCACGCTCGACGGGGTGACTGCGCTGCGGGAAGACGGCCGCCACGCTTCATTTCCGCTGCAACGTGTCGGCCGTGTGTTCACGCCAAAGTTTTCCACGCGGCCCGAAAAAGCGGAAGAGGCTTTCGAGGGGATTCATGATCGCGGAGATCAACTCGCCCTGCCTGAGCCCCGTCTGCGCGATGCGCAAGCAGGCGAAGAAGATTCCATTAGGATGATCAATGACGCCATTGAGGCTTTGGCGCCATCGGGCCTGAGCGGGACCGAACGTGACGGCGTCGTGCGGGCGCTGTGGTCGCTTCAGTCGGAAGCCGCGTCAATTGAAAAGGCGAATCGCGAGATCGAGCGGCTGCGCAGTGAGATTTGGGAGCCGTTCGAATGCTGCGCGCGCGCGCTGGATCATTTTGGCTATCTCGACTTCGCGAAAGAGAGAGTGACCGAGCGCGGCAAGTGGCTGGCGGATTTGCGAGTCGATCGGCCGTTATTGATTGGCGAGGCCTTACAGAGAAACCTGTTCGTGTCGCTGGACACGACGCGCGCGGCAGCATTAGTCGCTGCGCTCGCGGCCGACGAAGATCGCGATTACGGAGAACTTGAACTCGACGACGCGATCGTAAGCTTGCTCGTCCAGTTCGAAGAAATCTCGTTCGAGGTTTCGACTGAAGAATGGAAGCAAGGCATCGAAGCCGCTCCTGAAATCAATTTTTCAGCCGCAGCCGCAGCTGCGCATTGGGCCGGCGGCGTCGATTGGCCGGAACTGGTCCGCGAAACGCGCGCGGAGGAGGGCGATCTGGTGCGGCTGCTGTCACGAACCGGCGAAGCGCTACTGCAAATTGCCGGCCTGCGCGGAACGCATGTTCAAGCTGCCGATTTGGCCGCAAGAACAGCGGAAATCATTCTCCGCGAGCCGATTAGATAACTCGGCTCGTCTAAAGCATCGTGGGTCGATGTGCTAGAATTTGAGTCAACAAAACCATGCAGGCATTAGAAGCTCCGCCAACTGCCACAATTTCGTTTTCGCCATTGGTGAAGGAATACACGCTCGAAGAATTCTGGGCGTTGCCTGAACCGGGAGACCGCTCGCACTACGAATTAATAGGCAGCTTATTGTTCATGCTTCCCCCACCGGATTGGCCTCACGAGGATTTCGACGCCCGACTCAATAAGTCATTAGTGCTGTTCGTTGCGAGCCACGGCGATCCAGGCACGGTTTACCATCCACAGGCCTCAATCTACACCGACGATACTTATCTTGAACCCGACATGATGTATGTTTCGAACGAGCTGGCGGCGAAAATGGGCAAGCGCCGCACGTCTGCTGACATCATGTTTGAATACGTTTCCAAATCATCCGCGAATTACGACTACACAACCAAGGCCGACACCTATTTGGCATTAGGTGTGCGCGAGCTTTGGTTAATTGATTCCGACAATCGATGGATAGAAATTCGTTACCGAACGAATCGCGATGAGTCTCCCTCCTGGCAGATCATTCGATACGAGAAGGGCGACTCGGCTGAATCGCGCGTTCTGGAAGGCTGGCGAGTTTCAGTCGATGAATTATTCGAGGGGTTAGTTTAGAAGGTTACTCGAGCATGGAAGTCTTATTAGCTAACGAATACGGTTTTTGTTTCGGCGTCGAGCGCGCCGTCGAGATGGTTGAAGACGCGTTGGGAGTCGGCGCGCCCGTGCGCACGCTTGGCCCGCTAATTCACAACACGCAGGAGATGCAGCGCCTGGAATGCGAAGGCGTTTCAACCGTTCAAGATCCGGCGGAAGTTTCCAAAGACGAGATCGCGGTCATTCGCGCGCACGGAGTAACGCCGCAGGTGCAGGCCGAATTGGAAAGACGCGCCGCGCAAGTTGTCGATGCGACCTGCCCATTCGTAACTCGCGTACAGCGCCTCGCTGAACGCGCCGCAAAGGACGGCCGGCACGTCGTCGTTGCCGGTAATCCCGATCACCCGGAGATGATTGGCGTTGTCGGCTACGCTCCGGACAACACCTACGTTGTTCGCGATGCTGATGAAGTGGCCACGTTGCCGCCCCTGCACGCGCCGCTGGTGGTGTCGCAAACGACGCTCAAGTTGAAGACGTTTCTCGAAGTCGCCGAAGCCGTGAAGGTCAAGGCGGATGCCGAACCGCAGATCGTCAACACGATCTGTTCCGCCACGCGCGATCGCCAGGACGCCGCGCGCGCGCTCGCCGGTCTGGTCGATGTTTTCTACATCATCGGTGGCAAGCACTCTTCGAACAGTATCAAGCTGCTTGCGGTTTGCCAGGAGCAGTGCGCAAAGAGTTTTCTGATTGAAACGCAGGACGAAATTGATCCTGCGGATCTGAAAGGCGCGAACCGGGTCGGCGTAACCGCCGGGGCTTCAACACCAAACTGGTTGATTGAACAGGTTGTGAATCGCTTGAAAGAGATTGGCAACCAAAGCAATGGTCACCACTGATACTGCGAGTCTCAGATTTTAACCTCACGAATCGCCCGCCGAAGCTAGCGAAATGGACAACGAATCAGTTCGGAATTACTGTCTTTCATTTCCGCACGCCACTGAGAACGTGCAGTGGGGCAACGATCTTGTCTTCAAGATTGCGAGCAAGATGTTCGCGGTAATGGTGCTGGAAGGCCCGGCGAAATACGTCATGTCATTCAAATGCACGGAAGAGAAGTTTGCGGAATTGATCGAGGAAGACGGAATCGATCCAGCGCCGTACTCTGCGCGTTATCACTGGGTGGCGCTGGAACGATTCGGCGTGTTGAGCGAGCGGGAGTTGAAGGCGCTCTTGCGAAATTCCTACGACTTAGTCCGCGACAAGCTCCCGAAGAAACTTCGGTTGCAATTAGATCAAGCGTAGTTCGCGTCGCTGAAAATCCCGCTATGAGATCTTGAGCGAATCCAGAAACTTCGTCGCGTTCGACTTGTTGGTTTTTCCCTTTTCGGCCAGATACAAGGTCTGAACCAGTCTTGGCTTTGCCCAGTAAAGCCTGATGGTGAACTCGATATCTTTGCCTTCTTTATTGCCGGATCCGACAATTTCCGTGCCCGGATAAGGCCCCGAAGTAATATCGCGTTGGCTGATCACCTTGCCATCGATGTTGTTGACAGCGCCGTCGGACGCGCCCTTCAGAAGAACCTTCGGGTCGATATTCAGGCTGGTCAGGGTCGCCGGAAATTCGTGGTAAGCGAGAATGTAGGCCTCGCCGCCTTTGTCCAGCGTAAACATTTGACCAGTGGCCTTTCCGGTGCCGGTCGGAATGTCCTGAGATTGCTTATTCGGCTTGCCGGGCATCTCAATCGTGATTCCGTCCTCGTTAATCGTCTCCCACTTCTGCCCCAGAGAAGAGCAAGCGAGCACGACGGCGATCGGCAATGCCAGCGTTATGAGTTTCTTCAATTTGTCCATCCTCACTTCAGAACGTAGTCAAACTGCGCGCAAGAGTGTGTCACAGTCGGCTGGAAACCAGAAGAAAAAAGTGATCATTTCTTGACCACGTTGATTTCTCGCGTGGTCGAATTGTAGCCACCGTTCTCAACAACGTTACCATTCTTATCGATCAACTCCAGCTTCACGCTGTGCTTACCGCTGATCCAGCCGCTCAGCCAAATCGGATTCCACGTATCGATGAACGCCGGCGTTCCGCCATCGACGGAATAACGCACGCGATAGTCCCCACCCTCGCCTTGCAGTTTCGCATTGCGTAGCCAGAAATCGATCATGATCGGATCAGCGTCAGCGCCGGCGTATTCACCCTTCGGCCGGCTGTAAGTCAGCAGAGGCTTCGTCGGATCGACCTCGCCGGCATTGCTCTTTGCCATGTCCTTACCTTCGCGGGCAGGTGTCGGACTGGAGTTTGCCGCCGGGCTCTTCGTGGGACTCGCCATTGTTTCGCCTTTGTTGGTTGTCGTCGGTTTGGAAGCGTCGCCGCCGCCCTTCACGGTGAACGTCACGACCTGGAAAGCCCCTTCATTCTTGTAGCTTTCGTGCCAGGGCCGCGATGGAAACACGCGCAAAGTGTGTTTACCTTCAGCAACGTTGCGCAGCTCAAAAGGTTGGCCCAGTTCGTAATAGGCCTCGTAAGGTTGATTATCGAGAATCACGTGAATGTGATTTCCTTTGCCGGTCGCAGGATCCTTGTGCGGCATGTAGCCTTTTAGATCGCCGCCCAAATCCAACTTCACTTCCACAGTTGAGCCGTTAATCGTGCCGTTGTTCGCCGGCGAGACAACTTTCAAGGTTGGCTTTGCCTCATCCTGCTCGCCGCGCTGCTTCATCATGTCCACGATGGCCTGCGGGCGCGGTACAACTTTGAGTTCCTGCGAAACTGGTGGCGATGCAGTTGTCGTTGCGGTCGTGTTGGCGTTTTCGTTTGTGGATTGGCACGCGGCGATCGCAGCCAGAGATAAAACGAGGGTAATCAGGACGGATTTCGGCGCGTTCATAAGTCCTCCCGCAAGTTATTAAGGTTTGTTTACTCGATATCGATTATCACAAAAAGGGGCAAGCGACAAACCCGCTTGCCCGTTAGATTTGGAGTGCGCCGGCAGAGCGAAGCGACGACGGCGCTTTGGAGAATCGTGCGAGGAGCGCAATCCAACGCGGTGTCTCCCGATGAATCGGGATTGCCACCGCGCTCCAAATTATTATGCAGCGATTGACTGTGCCGTCCCGCGATGGAGCCGCCGCTCGACCACACTCCAATCGATGTTCGAGAAGAATGCTTCGATGTACTTCGGGCGATCCGCCGGTTTGTAATCGAGAATGAACGCGTGCTCCCAAACGTCCATCACCAGAATTGGAGCGTAGCCCGCGACATTTCCGGTTTCATGCAGCGTGATCCAATGATTCGATAGCTTGCCTCTCGACGGATCTTCGTAGCAGATGGCCCAGCCGACGCCGCGCATCTTGCCGATGCCGACGAAGTCCGCTTTCCAAATGTCGTAGCTGCCGAAAGATTCTTCCGCGGCCTGACGAAATCCGGTGCGGCCGGTTGGGTCGCCGGTGCCGCCGCCGCTTTTCAGATTGTCGAAATAGTATTCATGCAGGACCATGCCGTTGTATTCAAATCCAAGCCGCCGGTTCAGCTCGGAATATTCCGCGAACTCTTCGTGATCGACCTTGCCGTCTTTAATGAAGTCGGCAATCTTTTCGTTCAGCTTGTTCGTCTCTTTGACATAGCCTTCGTAAAGTTTGAAGTGCATCTCGAGCGTCTCGTCAGAGATGCCTTTCAAGTTGCTAAGATTAAACTGACGCGGTTTATAAGTCGTGATCATCATGCCCTCCCGTGTGAAGTCTAGAGTCAAATCTTTAGATTGCTTTTCGAAACCTTCAAAACCAAGCTGAAGCTTGAACTCTGAACTTAATTAATCTAGCCGAATATGAATCGAAAATGTCGCAAAGGCATGGAGAGGTTCCGCTAATCCTGTTACATAAGAAATAAAAAGGGCACGACGCGCGCCGTGCCCTGTTTGTTAATAGCTTTAATCCGAGCGATTTTCAGCCGCTCTTGCCGCTGAAGATCAGCCAGTCGCCGTGCGAAGTTGCCATGAACAGCAGCATCGGCAGCGACAGCCAAGTGTTCGTACGCGAGGCGATGAAAGCCTGGCGCGCCAATTCAGGCGCGGCGGGCGGGCCTCCCTGCAAAGCTGCTATGCCGCGTTTGTTGTTGGGCCAGATAATTCCCCAGACGTTTAGTAGCATCACGAGACCGTACGCGCCGCCAACGCCAATGGAAAACAGTTTGTTGCTCGCCGTGTAACCGCCGACGCTGAATTTCGCGTCGAGAAACTTCAGAATTCCCCACGTCACGACCCCGACGAGAATTAACATCACGATCGCAAACACCCGGCCGTCTTTGATCAGCGCGGGAACTTTTTTGATGATGAGAAATTCGACGAGAAACAGCACGATCGGGTAGGTGAGCCACTCGAGTAGCACCACCCAAATGTTTAGGTTTGCGCCGCCGAGATTATTTGCGTTAGTCACATCGGATTTCAAAATGTACATCGCGAAATAAGTCAGACCCGCCAGCACCGTCACCAGCGCGCCCCAACGGAAAAACCAGAGCGCTGGCAACAACAAATCCGGATTAACTTTTTTCTTCGTGTCCGCGTCCAGCTTTTTTTGCAGCGGGACGTTCACCAGATTGAAAAAGTAGAGCAGACCAATCCAGGTGATGCCGGCGACAAAGTGAAGCCAACGCAGGATGATGCGTCCCAACTCAGCCGAGTCGGGGGCCTTGAATAGACTATCGAGCATGGCAAAACTGACGGGAAGATGGACCGTTGATTCAATCAACATACGTTCCTCCAGCGAAAGTCAGTCCCGACTGGTCGGGGCTGCCAAAATGGTTTGAGTGAATTGTCTGTATTGCGAGCGAAGATTACACCCGAGAAGCCTGCGGGCGCAACAGTTTTACAAGATTCGTTTGGCTGCGAACTCCTTGCAGCGCTTCGCGCGTTGCGGTAAAGGTAGCGGAAATGAGACTCCGACTGTATTTAGCGGGATTGCTAATGGCGATGCTTGCGCTTGTGATTGTGGCGCAACCAAAGATGCGACCGCGTGTGCAGCCGCGAACGCTCACGATCGCAACTGAACCGGGCGCAGTCGTCTGGCTCGATGAGATTCGCCGCGGCGTAACCGATCCCGGCGGCAGACTTCCACTCACTGTGTCGCCGGGCGCGCACACGCTGCGCGTTCGCGCTAACGGCTTCAAAGAAATCACCATGCCGATTGCCGCATCAGCGCGCGGGGAAATCAAAGTTCGCCTGCTTCGCGTTACTGATAACGCTGAACTCCTGTTCCAAAAGGCCGAGACTGCGCGCGAATCGGCGAAGATTGATCAAGACAGACAGAACGCCGCCGATCTTTATCGCCAGGCGTTGCGAATTCGCCCGGCTTATCCGGCGGCGCATGTTGGTCTCGCGCGGGTGCTGATGGATTTGAACGACACCGATGGCGCGCTGGCTGAAATCGAAGCCGCGCGGCGTTACCGGCCCGCGTATCCCGAAGCGTCCGCGGTCGAAGGCCGCGTCTATCGCGAAACGGGACAGACGGACGAAGCCATCGGCAGCTTCAATCGCGCGATTCGGGAAAGCCATGGCTTTCAACCCGAAGCCCACGTCGGTCTTGGCCGCACCTATGAAGAGAAAGGTCAGTACGACCTCGCCGCGCGCGAATTTCAAATTGCGATCAATCAACTCGCCGACACTGAGCCGATTATTTATCAACTGCTCGGCGCGGCTTACGAGAAAAGCGGCAACCCCAAAGAGGCGATTGTTGCGTACGAAAATTATCTGCGTCTTGCGCCAAACGGATCGCTTGCACCGGCGGTTCGCTCAATTCTCGAGCAGTTGCGCGAACAACCGCCGAACTAGAACACATTGGCGCACCTCCGGAGCGGTGATCTAAACGTTCAGCCAGACTCTCTCAGGTCGGCCGCTCCTTCCATTCATCGAGTTCGTTAGAGTGACTTCAGGTATTCAACCAGGTCGCGCTTTTCCTTATCCGTCAGATTCAATCGCTTGAACTGATCATAGTGATTGACCACATCGAGCAAAGTTGCAAACCGGCCGTCGTGATAAAAGCCGCGTTTCATGTGGGCGAAGAGTCCACGTAGCGGCGTGGTGCGATAAGAATTATCGGGTGCCCGATTCGCCTGAAAGTCGTCTATGCCGATCTCGGATGGCTTGTGCGTATTCCAGCCCGGTTCAGTAAAGAGCGGCGGAACGTGACACTGACTGCAAGTCGCTTTGCCTTTGAAGATCGCCTCCCCACGGCCGGCTGCAGCGCGATCGAAGCTACCTTCAGGCGGCGTGGGTGGTGGAATCGCGAGCTGATAAAACTGGAGCGCGGCCAGTTTCGCGGTCACCATGTCGTTAACGCTGCGCTTGTTCCCGAAACCGGCACGAGCAGCAACCGGGTATTTGTTTGGATCGTTCAGGCGCGCGTCGAAGAATGTTCCCTGCCCTTGCAACTCGAGGTTGCCCACGAAGGCGTTCCAGTAGGTGACCGTGCCCCAACCGCCGCCCCACGTATGCAAATTGACGCCGGCCATTCCGAATGCAGGCGGAATTAGGGTAGCGGCGGGCTTTCCATCGGGGCGAAATGCTTTGCCATCGAGGTTTAACTCCGCGTCGAACTTTCCTGGTCCCCAACTGGCGAGCACTTTCTTGACCGTCGGTTCATCGACGCGCAGAAGGCTGGTAAGCACGCTCAGATCCGGGGCCAGCGAGACGATTGCTCCTACGTTTAGATCCTGATTGGGCCAGCCGTCGAGACGGTGTCCAATGCCGGGCGCAAACGCATCGTCAACCGTTGAGTGACAGACCGCGCAACTAAGGCCTACTGCCTTTAGACTGCCATCCTGGTTGAAGGTTCCTTTCACGCCCAGGACTGAGTTGAGCTTAATTAGAGCCAGCGTGGTCGCGGGATCGTCCAGGTTGACCTCGCCCTTCTTGACCTTCTCGACGAGGTCCGCGGGAAGCGCGTCCATATCAACTTTCAAGCCGACGGCGAGCGCGGTCTTGGGACTGACGCCCGGGCCCACGCCGCCGAACTTGCTGCCCTGAATTGCTTGATGAAGTTTGAGCTTATCGCTCCAGTAAGCTTCATCACCAAAGGTGTCGTAGCGGAAGATTTGCTTCCCCTGCTCCAGCATCTGTCTAGCGTTATCGCTAATTTGAAGATCGAATCTTTGTTGGCTTTGGTTGAAAGTTCGATCATCGGGGCGTTGAGCGCGGCTCCGGTTCGCGAGATAACCCAACCCGATGGTGAGGATTGCTGCCAACATCATGAGTTTGATTAGCATCACGACTTTCCCGCCTCCCTTATTAGTATCACTTCCTTCTCGCATCGCGTCTTCCAAACGTTTAGTTCGTTGATTGTTTGTTTCTGACATGACGAGCTCCTTTGCAGAGAGCAACCGCTCAAGAATGCAGTTCCCAGAGCAGTTGGCAGCTACTTTCAGCCCGGCAAGCGTCTGCCGGACAATCTTCCTCAGTCTTACGTTTACGGACATTCTGTTTCACGGGGGTTATCTCATCGCTTGCTCAAGTCTCGCCTGGAGTCTGATCTCTGTGCCGCGCAGCGCCTCGGAGACAACGCAGTTCGTCTTGGCCAGCTCAACCTGCTCAAGGAATTGATGCCTATTGATTCCAGGAACCTGCGCTTCAGAGTCGAGGTCAATCGATGTGATTCTGTATGCGTCACTACCCTTGTCCAGGTGAACCGTCGCAGTCGTGTTAATCCGCTCCGGCGTAAAGCCTGCCTTGACCAACCCTAGCGAGAGCGCCATTGAAAAACATCCCGCGTGTGCGGCACCTAACAGTTCTTCCGGATTTGTTCCAGCGGCGGTTTCAAACCGCGATGAAAATGTATAAGGGCCATCGAGAGTGCCGCTCTCAACCTTTATCCTGCCCTGACCGTCTTTGAGATTTCCTTCCCAGACCGCGGACGCGGTGCGTGTCAGCATCATC
>DASYTZ010000233.1:0-14397 GCA_036001745.1 Pyrinomonadaceae bacterium | reverse complement strand
GCCTGGCCGTCGGCTGAGATTGCCGTGATGGGACCTGAGGGAGCAGTTGATATCTTGTATCGCCGCGAATTGGCCGAAAGCAAAGATAAAGCGTCGGCGCGCCGAATTCGCGTGAATGAGTTTGAAGAGAAGTTTGCGAATCCTTACGTCGCCGCCGAACGTGGATTCATTGATGAAGTGATTGAACCCTCACAAACCCGACCAAAGTTGATCCGCGCCCTCGCGTTGCTCGAGAACAAGCGCGACACCAACCCCCCGAAGAAGCACGGGAATATTCCTTTGTGAGGAGCTACTAAAATGAAACGATTACTTGTTGCAGCCTCAATTATTGCCACGCTCTCCCTGACTACAATTGCGCAGCGGAAGAGCAGTCCGGATTTCAACGACATGATTAAGCGCTATTACGCGGCGTGGAGCACGCTGAATCCAGACAACCCGGCGCCGTTTTATGCGAAGGACGCTGATTTGGTTTTCTTTGACATAGATCCGCTGAAATACACCGGCTGGCAGCAGTACCACGACAATTTCAAGAACAATGTCGCGCCCGGCTTTTCCAGCCTCATCATCACACCGAACAACGACGTGAAGATCACGCGCGGCGGGAACCTCGCGGTAACCACGCTCACGTTTCATTTATCAGCGAAGACAAAGGATGGCGCCGCGCTTGAATTTGATGGCCGGCACACGATCGTCTGGGAACTTTCGCACGGACGCTGGGTGATTATTCACGAGCATGTCTCGAAGCCTTTATCTTAAGCGAATACCGCCAAGCCCAGGCAAGAACTTGTTGATTGCCTCGTAGAGCATTATTTGGTATAAGGCGCGAGCGTTGTCCCATTCTTCCTCGGAGGTGGCGTTGTGACCTTCGCAATGTTTAGCCGCCTGAGCGCCGGCCGCCGCGCGTTTGGCGCAGCGGTGCTTTCGGCAGCAATTACAACTCTACTTCTCACTATCCCAGCTTGTACGGGCTCGGGAGGTGGAGGTTCGAGCGGAACGGCACCCGCACCAAGCGGGGCAACTTGTAGTCCGTATGGTTTCGCGTCGAATTTGCCGCCGACGCCGACTTCTTCACCTTTACCTGCCGCAACCCGTGGGGCCTTTTGCCTGACCGGTCAAACATTCTCGGGAACGTTTTCAACTACAATCAATATCCAGGGCTTTGCAGATTCGGTAGGCGCCTGCGTTCCGGACGCCGTTTACCGCTTTTCGAGCCGAGGCTTTGTCAACGGAACGTGCGTTGGGCCGGTAAGTCCGGTTACGACGGTAACTTTCGCAGCCGATTACGTCGGCGATTTTAGGCGGACAAATCCTGTCTGTATTCAGACATCGCGGATTGATTTTAGAAGTTTCACAGTGACGGGAACGCCGCTTGACTCTGCGATCGCAGAGGCTGCGAAGAGCGATATTCATCAGGAATTTGATTTCGAATTAGCGACGAAAATGAATGGAATCGTGAACGGCTCTACTGCTTCACCCGTATCCAGAGGCAGTGAACGTTGTTCGGGCTGGACTCTGAACCCGACGCGTCCCGCGCCGTCGCCATAGCGTTACCCACCCCTTTGACACGCTGACACTGTCTTAACCCTTCGACCTATCCACGGGTTGTGATTGTGCCGTTTTCGTTCAGTCTCATTGACAGAATTCTGATGCCGAACTTGTCACAACCCTCACGTGCCGACGGGCATCTATTAACTTCGCGGCAATTCTAACACTCACAAAATAAGGACAACTGAATGAGAAGAAATTTCAAGTTCCTCATGCAGGCATTCGTGTGCCTGCTCACGATAAGTACTGTCTTCGGCCAACGAGCGACGGCGAATCAAACCCAGGCTCTGCCTGTTAGAGAAGATTCAAGCTCCTCCGCACATGCGCGTGAACTAGCGGCTGCGACACTTTCAGAAATGTTGGCCAAGGCGAAGCAGTCGCTGAAAGCGAAGGGTTTCGACCAGTCAACGGTATCGCTCGCAGCGTTTGACGCTGATGGGGCCCAGTTGCACGTCATCGGTCTCGACAAGGAACTGTTTCTCACAAAGGGCGGCGAGTACCTGCTGACGAGCGATCGTGGAGCAAGGCTGCGGCTTCACATCGTCAGACCCAACGGCGTGAACACGGCTGTGACAGTCATTGATGTGACCACCGGCCGGTCAATTTTTCCATTGATGGTGCGATATCCGATCGAGAGGGACGGTAACGTTGAGGCGGCGTTCTACGTCTCGGCACATCCGGCGCTGATTTCGCCTGAGTTGGCGACCGCCGGCACGACTTACGTCAGCACGATGCTAAACGACGCAGCCCAGAGCGTTGCTGAGGACGGGGTGCAGATTCCGGCGGATATTCTCAATGTCGCTGCGCATCTTGTGATCGTCGAGCACACCGATCATAAGCGATTTATGAACGAAGAACGCGCGGACATTTCTCGCGAAGTGCTGGCGCTGTATGCGCTGAATCGAGGCGACACGTTTCGTTACTCAGTCAGTTCAGCCGGCGCCGGCGGGATGATTCAGATGATCCCGCGCACGTACGAAGCGATTCGCGAACATCATCCGAATGTCGCCCTCGACGCTGATTTCGTCAGCGGCATGCAGAACCACGCGAACGCTTTGAAGGCGATGCTGCTCTACATCAACGACACATGGAATTATCTGAAACAGACAACCGAGGTGCAGCAGGCTTTGCAATCGGGTACCGCGACCAAAACCGAATTGCTGGCTGCGGGCTACAATTCGAATCCTTACAAACTGCCGTCGTATCTCTCGAACGGTGGCAGCGCGTGGCGCTCGCTGATTCCGGCCGAGACGCAGATGTACCTGGCGATTTATCAATCTGTTGATGCTAACGTTGATTTCGCTACCGTTGATTCCGCGGCAATCGACTTTACCAGCGGGCGCTTACCGGCAGTTGCACGCGTCGCGACGGCGGCGCTCGTCGCCTCGGTCGGGTCGATGTTGGATTAGCCTGAACGTGGGTCGGCGCAGTCTGGTTCCGGCCGATTACAAACGCGCGATGGCGTTGGTAGAATGCTCGCGTTTCATTCTCACGCGATTGGAAGGAGAAGCGACATGCCGGCCTACATCGTTGTCGAAGTCGAGGTTCACGACCCACACAGATACGAAGATTACAAAGCGATGGTGCCGCCGACACTCGCAGCCTACGGCGGCAGATTCATTGTTCGTGGCGGCAAAGTCGAAACCCTCGAAGGCGACTGGGCGCCCAAGCGGTTTGTGATTGTCGAGTTTCCTTCCGTGGAAAAGGCCAAGGCCTGGTGGAGCTCGGCTGAGTACAGCGACGCAAAAGCGCTGCGGCAGGCCACCGCGAAGACACAGATGATTGTTGTCGAAGGGTTCCCGGGCTAACGCGCAGTTACAACTTCAGCCGTTTGTAGGCTGCACTTTCCAAGTCATCAGCCGATGCATCTTCGAGGTAAATCTTCCGCTTGGGAATCGTCGTCCTCGTCTTGACGTCCTTATCGCCCTTGCCGCGCGTAACTACTCGCACGCCAGTGAGGTAATTAATGCTCTCCGTCACGACCGAGGCGGTCGCTCGATCCACGTTAGTGAGATCGAAGCCAATCAAAACGAATCTTCCGGACGTCGAGTCGAAGCGAAAGCGATACGTCGTGTCCGTCACTTCGCGCGAGCCGTGGTCCTGTTCGACGATGACCACGCCCTTTTCGATCTTCACATTCGCTGGGGATTCAACCACTCCGTAGAACGCGCCGCCACATCTCGTGCACTGCAAGAGACTGTCCGCCACGCCCGCGAGTTTCAACTTGCCATCGGTGGTTGCCAAGGCCAGCACCAATGCCCTGCCCCGCTCGGTTGGATCGCCCTCGCTGTTTTTCTCAGGTTTAGCTTCGACCAATTTCAAAGCGTAATCCGGAACTGAGTCACCATTCAGATCGCCCGCGACCTGCTCTTCGATCTTCCAGCCGGCGGGCGCAAATTGTGCGAGCCTATCCGCCTGCCGGCGTATGCGTGACTTATCAATCTTCGCGGCTTCGTCCTGCCCAACGGCGGAACCACTGAGGCAGAGGACGAGGGGACAAAGCGCTACAAGAAATCTGGATGACAAGAGTTACTCCTTTGCGGGACTCAACATGCGGTCAGCTTCACAGCGAATCCATCGGCTGAACCAGGTA
The DNA here is from genome assembly GCA_036001745.1 of Pyrinomonadaceae bacterium. Classification (GTDB taxonomy): domain Bacteria; phylum Acidobacteriota; class Blastocatellia; order Pyrinomonadales; family Pyrinomonadaceae; genus UBA11740. Next base: position 10,259 of record DASYTZ010000233.1, on the reverse strand, counting down.
GCGGACTATGAATGAACAAGTGCCCAAAATCAACCGAAGTCAGGGTCAACGACGGCGTTCGGCTGGGGCAATCTCAATTAGACGATGAACGGGATCGAATGCGAGTCTGAATGGGCGCAGCGCGCTCAAGCCGATCAAGACGGGGGCGTCGGCTTCGGCGCCGGAAATAAGGTCGGTTGGAATGTTTCGCAACATAAGCGAGCCGATGGCTACGGTCGTCGGCCGCACGCGTCGCGTTGAGATTTGTCCGCCGCCGATGTCGCGTGAAAGTGAGATATTGCGTCGATCGGGGAGCGACGAGTCACGGATCGCCAAACCCAAGCTCGAGCCAGTATCAATCAGCGCGCGATCGCCATTATCGAGTTGCACAAACGGACGACGGCTGCCTCGCTCGCGTAACCACGGCACGACCGTCCCGTCGCTTGGTGCATTCTCCGCAGCAATCGGCGCCTCGTGCGGATCAAACGCCGAAAGTTCCAGCCGTGGAATGTCAATAACGTAACCCATGGGCGAGAACGCTTGAGTCGGATCCAAAACGCCATCGAGATCGTTCGGCAAGCTCGAAGTCACGACGGCATCGATCGAGCCGGGCAGCACGTTATCCCGATCGCCGACAGCGACTGTGCGGATCGTCGCTTCACGAACGGCGACGCCCTTGCCGCTGAGTCCGGCGATCGATCGGCCAGATCCAGATTGGACACTCAGACGCGCAGCGCCGGCGGCGCGCGGCGAAACCAGAGTTGTGCCCGCGCCGGTGTCGATTGCGAACTTAAGCGGGCCGACTGAGTTGATCCAAACATCGGTGAGCAGTCCGCGCCCCCTCACTTCGCGCAGACGCACGGGCCGCGGGATAGGCGTGCGTGCTGTCGCCGCCGCTTTTTCGGGCATAGCAAAAAGGGCAGCTCCGAATGAAACTGCCCTCACTCCTGTCGCCGCTATGAGAGCGGCTATCAACAGAAGTCTACGTTTGCTGTTCACGAAACCGCTCCAAGGTCATTAGTAACGTCGCGAACGTTTGCGAAGCTTGTAGGTGTACAGTGCTGAACCGCCAAGCCCCACCAGCGCACCGATGCCTGCGCCCTTCTTGCCGCCAGCCAAGCCACCGATGGCCGCACCGGCACCGGTACCGATTGCCATCGTGAGCTTATCGCGGTGCTTTTGCCAGAAGCTGCGGCCGCGTGGGGCGTTGTTGTAATCGTAGTAAGCGCGTCGGCTGCTGCTGTAATAACGACGCGTTGGCGCCCGATAAGTCGCGTAGCTCCGCTGGACGCCGTTGTTAGCAGCGGTCGTGCAAGAGTTATAGCCTTCCTCGAACCCCTGGCGATACGCGGTTTGTTCGGCTGATGTGCCATATTTCGCCGCGTTAGCCGTCTCGTCCTGATAAGAAGCAGGCGTCGTCGCGGTTGTGTTTGGAGTCGTCTGATAATTTTCGTTAGCAGCCTCAGTTCGGTTAGCCGAATGGGTGATTAGTGAACCAATGCCACCGCCCACCAGGGCCGCTACAAGTGTTAAAGCCAGTAACATTTTTTTCGTGATCAGCATTTGAAGTTCTCCTTTTCGTTAGACTTCTTCTTCGTTAGACTTCTTCGTCGGGAACAGCCGAATAATCGGCAACGAGCGTGCCTCAAAACGCGAACTTGGCGGCATTTTTTGAATTTCTTGGGCCGAAAGGCCGCAAGCCAACGATTTATCGAAGTAAGCGCAAGGAATTTATAAGATTTCGAACACGACAGCGATTAACCGCAGCGGCAAAAAATCGCGACGATGTGCTCGATATGGGATCGCGCCATCCCATATCCTCAACAAACGCCGGGGAGATTTGGCGTTATCTTAATGTGCTGCAACTTTCCTTGTACGCTTCGCTTCGAGCATGCATTTCCGAAATGGCTCTTCCCGCGCGGGTGCGGTGATTTCCCAGGCGCTTGTTTGCCAGTTATCGATGGCGCGTGCCTTCGGCAGCCAACCGGGCAAAGGCATCAGCAGGTACTCAGACAGAACTTCCAGGTACGGCTCGTACATCTCGCGCAATTCGGCCAACGTTTGTTCGTCGCCCGGCTCGCTACGTAGTGCCACACCGGCTTGAGCCAGCACCGTGCGCAATCGCGTTAAATCATCCGTGCTCAATCGCTGGCCATCGCTCGTTAGTGGCGAGGTGTTGAAGACCTGCGTCAGGTCAACCACCGCGTGGCGCGTCATCTTAAACGTAAGCTGGGCCTGCCATTTTGGAACTCCATCAACGCCGACCATTACCAACGCGCACGTGTCGAGGATTGTACTGAGCGCGGACAGCCACGACTGGTTATCGTGCTGCGACCTGAAATAGCAAAGCACCGGATACGAGAGATGGCTTTCCAAAAGGTCGGCTGACCACTTCTCCCAATCTCTGAGCATTTGATTAAGGCTTTCCAGGTCACCGCCTTCATGGTGCCGCCGCAACAGCTCACCCGCGGTGGGCGGCGTGCCCGCGCGCGCGTCGAGCATCGAGATGTTCGCCTCGCGGCGCGAAAACGCCTGATACAACACGGGCAGATAGCTGATCACCAATGCCAGGAAGCCGATGCCGACACCGGCTTGCACGACGGTGAGGGCCCGACCAAAGTTAGTTGCGGGCGTTAAATCGCCGAGCCCAAGCGTGAAGAAAGTACTACCGCTGAAATAAAGATCGGCCCAGATTCCACTCAATGAGGGAGAGCCAAACGTCGAGTCGGCGCCCCAGTGAATCAAAGCGAATCCGACGAGCAGGCCGATTGCCCAAACTGTCAGCAGAATTATCAGCGACATCGGACCGAAGAAACTGAGCAGTTTCTCGCGGCGACGATTGTCACCAATAGTGCGCACGAGTTTCGACCACGGCTGCCACGTGAGGAGGTAAAGGAGGCGAGTGACGCGCACTCGACGCGTGACTCGTCGCGGCAGGATGATCGTTTCAAACGCTTCCCACAGGACGACTACGACAAGAAGAAATCCGCCAATGCCGACTAACCAACGCATGGTTCGTGATTATCGCACCTAAAGCAAAAGGCCGGATCGCTCCGGCCTGATGAAGTTGATTTGGTTTCAGTTATGCCGTGCGCGCCGGCTTGTCTCGCAAAAGCTCGATTGCTTTCTTGAGCTGCAAATCTTCCGGTTGAGGTTTCGGCATGGCTTCGGGCGACGCATTCGGTTTCGGTTCCTCACTGCCGGATAGATCGTCCACGTCGAGATTGTCAGGCGCCTCGGGCCGTTTGACTTCAACCGATGGCGCGACCCCAGAGTGCGACCGATCCTCGCCGAGGAACGGTTTGCCGCTCGCCGAGGCCCACTTCACCGTCGTCAACAAAAGGCCGTCGCCATCACGCAGAGTGAACAACTCCTGTTCAGCGCCGGCGCCAAAACTCTTCTCGCCGACAACATCGCCGCGCTTGCGCTCGAGAAACGCTGACGCAACCACCTCGGCGGCGCCGGCAGTGCCGGTATCGATCAGAACTACCGCGGGACCATTGAACAAACTGACTTTCGGATCGGCTTCAAACGCTTTCAGCACTTTCTGCTCGCGTCCAATCGTACGAGCGAGCGCCCCGGACTGTATAAAGAAGTTCGCAACCGTCACACCTTCCTGAATCTCGCCGCCGGCTACGCTGCGCAGATCGACGACAATTTTCTGAGCGCCCTGCTTCAGCAAATCCTGCAAGCGCGCACGTGCGTCAGCAGCTTCGCCCGTTTCCAGACTGTTGATCCTGAGAATGCCGATTTTGCCCGGCTCCATCCTTGCTTCCGAGGCCGGGGCGCGAAACGCGCTGCGCTTAACCGCCAAGGTCATCGGCCGCGCATTCGCACGCAGAATGCGGAGTTTGACTTCCGTACCCGGAGCGCCGTTAAGCAGTTGGCGCGCGTCGTATAGCGAAATATCGCGCGTCGCTTTGTTGTCGATGTATTCGATGACGTCCCCGGCACGCACTCCTGCTTGATCCGACGGTGACCCCTTAACCGGCGCCACGACGTAAAGATAGGAAGCGTACTGCGAGAGTTCGGCTCCGATGCCCACTTGGTTCGATTTCTTTTCCGCGCGATAGTCTTTGACCTGGTCCGGAGTCAGATATGTCGAATATGGATCGAGCCCGTACGCCAATCCGCGCAGCGCGCCGGCGCGAACTTTTTCCATGTTCGGCTCGTCAACATAATCGTTCTGTATGTGCTCAAGGACGCTTTGGAAAATTCGCTGCTGCGCGCCCGGGTCGTTTGATGGCTGTTGCGCCCGCGTCGCGAGCCAGGCGCCGGCGATCGTGTAAAGTGCCAGCGCGGCTGACAGCGAGATGATCGTGAATTTCTTTTTGAATGACATCAATTGCACCTCAAAATACGAACGGAGCAGAGTCAGCGGCCGGATTTAAGCGATTCGCCGAACGTCTGTATGATACAGAGGCCTTTGGATGCGCGCAAGCAGCGTTTTGTTTCGCTTCGCTCCGGGAAAACTGCTAATTTTGGTGGACTTGACTGAGCCATTTCGAGAATCCCAACGACAGCCAAAACCGCCAGGGCGTCTGCTCGCCGTTGATCTCGGCGCCAAGCGTGTCGGCGTCGCTGTTTGTGACGAGTTACGACTGACGGTGCGGCCGCTCATGATTATCGAGCGACGAAGCTGGAAGAATCTCCTGAAACAGGTTGCTGAACAGATTGAGAGGCTTGGCGTCGCTGGTTTGGTTATCGGCCTGCCCGTAAATATGGACGGCTCGGAAGGAGCGGCGTCGGCTGAAGTACGCCGTTTGGCGGAGAATTTTCGGCGGTCGCTGTCCGTTCCGGTTTACCTTCAGGACGAGAGACTGACAACGGAAGAGGCGAAGTCACGCATCAGTAATTCAACCCGACAGACTGATGTGGACGCCGAGGCGGCGGCTGTCATCCTTCAGGATTTTCTGAGTCAAGCACGATAGTTCATGGGAACCCGAAGACGGAAGAAGATACTTCGTGCGCTGCTTTACGTGGCGATTCTCGCGGCGATCGTCGCCGCTGGCTTAGCGATTTGGATTTATCGTGACCTTCACGCGCCCGTTGTCCATACGAAAGCGAACGACTATATCGAAATTCCCCGCGGCTCATCGCCTGACGCCATTGCCAACAAACTTGTGGCTGAGGGTGTGCTGCAACGTAAATGGCCGCTGCTGCTCTACATCAAAGTTACCGGCAGTGCGAAATTAATCAAAGCCGGCGAGTACCGCTTCCCTTCTCCGATTTCGCCGCTGGGAGTTTTGAAGAAGCTCGAAGAGGGCGAACAGCGCCTGAGCCGATTCACCGTGATCGAAGGCTGGACGCGCTGGGATATTGCCGACTCAATGGCTCACGTCGATGAACTGCATCTGAGCGACAGCGGGGAAGCGCTGAAGTTGATGGACGAGGCCGGCTTGATTCGAGATCTCGATCCGTCTGCCGAAAATCTCGAAGGGTACCTTTTTCCGGCGACTTATAGTTTTCCCACAGGCACGAAAGCATCAAGCATCGTCGAAACGATGGTTAAGCGTTTCCGCCAGGCTTGGACTCCGGAACGCGCCGAGCGCGCCCGCGCACTAAACATGACGCCGCGGCAAATCGTGATTATCGCATCGCTGATTGAGACTGAGGCGAAATTGAAAGATGAGCGGCCGCTAATCGCGTCGGTAATTTACAACCGGCTGAACAAACATATCGCGCTGGGCATAGACTCAACGATTGTTTACGCATCAAAGCTCGCGGGCAAATGGCGGGACGATGGAAAGGTTTATTTAAGCGACGTGAATCGGCGTTCACCATACAACACCAGGCTGTACATCGGTTTGCCGCCCGGGCCGGTCGGAAATCCCGGAGAGGCTTCGATTGATGCGGCGCTGAATCCTGCGCAAACGGATTACTTGTATTACGTTCGCGAGCCGGCGCGGGATGATGGGGCGCATAACTTCTACAGCAAGGAATCCGATTTTCAGAAAGGCGTGCAAGCGCTCAGAGAGTGGGAACGAAGTAGGGGAACCCAGCAGCAGTAAGTCCGAAACAAGTGCTCGAAATAGCAGCTATGTCCAAAGCCTTACTTCAGCGTCGCCGATTTTCTGCACAAACAATTGTTCTCGTGTCCTTGTTTGTGGTCATTCTCTCAATTGCCGCTCCAGCCTGGTCTCAGGCCGCGCGCAAGATTGCCCGCATTGACGTCGAAGGTCTTCAAAACCTCAGCCGTGAGAATGTGATCAGCATGAGTGGACTAAAACTCGGCGATCCCTTTTCGGTCTCGGGCCTCGATGCGGCGGCGCAGCGCCTCCTGGACAGCGGTCTCTTCAAAAACGTTGGGTATCGCACGCGCACGTCGGGTGCGTCGATAACAATTGTTTTTCAGGTCGAGGAAGCAAAAAGCAACAGTTCGCCCGTGGTTTTCGATAACTTCATCTGGTTTTCTGATCAAGAACTTTCCGAAGCGGTGAGACACGCCTTGCCATCTTTCACAGGCACGGCTCCGGACACCGGTAACACTACAGAAATGATCAGGCGGGCATTGCAGGATTTGCTTGTATCGCGAAAACTTCCCGGAACAGTCGAATACACGCTGACAGAAACCGCCCACTTGTTTCGCGTGGGCGGCGTGCCCTTGGCGATTTGCACTCTGCACTTCCCGGGCTCCCATGATGTGTCGGAGGAGAAGCTGGCCGCCACAACCAAGAGTTCCACCGACCCGAATTATTCCCGCCAGGCGTCGATGACTTTTCCGCGGTACGGTTTGTATCCGCTTTATCGCGAGCTGGGACATCTGCGCGCCACGTTCGGGGCGCCCATCGCGAAACCCGACACGAATCCTGGTTGTGAGAACGGTGTGGACTTGACGATCCCTGTGAACGAAGGCGCGGTTTATTCCTGGGCAAAGGCCGAATGGTCGGGCAATCAAGTCTTGTCCGCGAACGAACTCGATGACGCGCTCGGAATGAAGAGCGGCGAAGTGGCCAACGGAAAGAAGTTCGACAAAGGTATTAGAGACGTCGAGAAGGCTTACGGAAAACACGGTTACATTCAAGCCCACCTGAATTCCGCGCCCGAGTTCGACGATGCTGGGCAGCGAGTAACGTTCAAGATCGCGGTCAGCGAAGGCCCGCAGTATCGCATGGGCACGATCGAATTCAGGGGCGTTTCTGCGGCGGACGCGGCCGCGCTGAAAGATAGATGGAAACTGAAAAGCGGCGAGATTTATGACGAAAGTTACACTAATCGGTTCTTTCGGGAAGACGCAGCGTTGTTGCTCTCACGAATCTTTCGGGAGCGCCATGCGATGGAAAAGCAATCGGCGCCGGTTGATGTTCGGAGCAACGTAAATCGTAATGCTCTGACAGTTAGCCTGGTTATTGAAATCAAAAACTAAGAAAGACCGAATGTGACTGAAAGCGAAACCTCATGCCAAAAGCCTCTCTCTTACTTGTGTTCGATCTCCCCGCGGTTTATCCTCGACGTGTCACCCCCTCGGATGTGTTTTCCGCGTGAGGTAATCTTATGAAATACCGTGCAACGTTCGTGGCTGTTTTCTTGTTGATCCTAACGGCGCCGGCCGTCTGCGCGCAGGAGAAGGGGGTGGACACGCAGAGCCAAAAGGTTCGCGACACCGGCAGCAACCGGTCGGCAGGCATCAACGGCGGCAAGACTGACGTCGGTACTTCGCGCTCCGGAATCAATTTTGGCAAGGGGAAGACGAAAGAAATTGTGTGGCTTCCGAATCCGTATCGCGTCACTGCTCGGCGGGACGAACTGCTGAAAGCCGTCACCGAGTTAATGCGCGATCGAAAGTTGATTGTTGACGATGCTGCGTCGCGGCCTAATGAAGGCATAATCGTCACGCAACCCTACACGTTCATCAAAGGCACGGTCGTGGCCGAGTCCGAACTCAACCGGTATGCGGAGGTGGAAACTTCCACCAGCCGTGGCTGGACGCGCGGGCGCTACACCATCAGCGTGGAAGTGCAGCCGATCGACGGCACCAGCGCCAATGTTTCCGTCAACGCGAAAATTGAAGGACGGACAGACGGCGCTACTGGAGCGGAGTGGATCACGCTACCAAGCAGCGGCGCTGCTGAACAGGAATTTCTATCTGCTCTGGTTGAAATGATCGGCGGGGCCCCGCCAACCGAACGGCCTTGAGGTACATCTGTATTAATTCATGAATATCCTTAACCAACTCGAAACAGAACCAATCCCCATTGACGAGGAAGAAAGACGCCACACCAAGCGACTTCTTATCGGCCTTCTCTGCGCCGTGCTGCTGACGGGCGCGTTGCTTGGCGGCTACATGGCTCTCCGCAAGCGCCACGAGCGCCAAGTCGCCGCGGCTGCCGAGGCCGAGGTGAAGAGGAAAGCACCCAGAGTCGAAGTGTTTGTTGATGACGCAATGGTCAATGGCAACACGACCACTCTCGGCGGCACTGTGCACAACATCTCGAACGACAATCTGCAAAACATCGCGGTCGAGCTGCAATTGCGGCGTCGCGTCGGAGCCGGCGTGGACACGCGGGTCATTGTTCCGGAAACGACTGATCTCGCTCCCGATGCGAAGACCCGCTACAGCGTGCAGGTGGCCACGCAGGACTACATCAGCGCGACATTCTTGCGTGTTGTCGGCGGCGCCGATCGCGCGGCAGTTCCCTTCAGAGCGCGGCCGGGAAACGCTGCGCCGCCAATGGAGCCGCCCGCTTCCAAAACAATCGTGGTTGACAAGACTCGGCCCAGTCGCGGAGACGAGTTCATCAACACGTCTAATAATCCCGGTCGCGTTCCCTAAGCTTGCAGCCAACGCGTAGCATACTTTCCCCGTCACAGCATTGTTTGGGAGTGATTTGGAGTTCGGATTACTATAGTTGAGCAACCTATGTTTGCGGAAACAAAGCGGCTCGAATTGTTAAAGACAGCGCTTACGTCCGCGGTTCTCGTTCTTGCCGCGGGCTTGGCGCCGGTACGCGCGCAAAGCCAGCCGCGACCGTCCAGTCCCCCGCCACCGCCTTCCAGCCAGCAGCCTGACCTCGGAGACAAACCCGATAATGATGTGGATTTTGGGTCCCGCGAAACTGACGCGCGCACGCGGCTAATCCTGAAGGCCGAAAGGAAGGCCTACGAAGAGCACGTCGCCCGTGCGAAAGAAGCGCGCGACATTGCCGCCGAGTTAAAGACCCGTTACCTAACCAGCAACGTCTTGAATGCCGCCGACCAGAAAAAACTTGAGCGGCTTGAGAAGTTGACCCGGCGCATTCGCAACGACGTTGGCGGTTCCGAGAGTGACGCAGATCCGAAAGACCTCCCCAATTCCATCACCCAAGCTGTCAATTTGCTTGCCGATATGGCGAAGGAATTATCCGACCAGGTCGAGAAGACGCCGCGGCGAGTCGTTTCCACTTCAATAATTGATCAGGCAAACAAGCTGCTCGCTCTGATTCAGTTCGTGCGCGGCTCCCGCCACTGATTCGATTGTCAGAGATGCGGCTCAAACGCAGACGCAGATTCGGTCCAGCCTCGCTGCTTTTCGCAGCTCTCATCATAGCCGCTATTAGCCTTTCGCTTTCGGATCGTTCCGCGCACGCGTTTGATCCAACCCCGTCGGGAACTTTTCAGACTCAGCAACCGACGGCAACGCCCACGCCTCCCGAGCAGGACGATGTTGTCCGGGTCTCGATCGATCTTGTCGTGCTGAACGTGACTGTGCTGGACAAGAACGGAAAGTTCGTCCCGGGTCTGAAGCGCTTCGACTTTCAAATTTTAGAAGACGGCGTGCAACAAAAAGCATCAACGTTCAGTACCGAGGAGACTCCGTTTGCAGCGGCCATACTGCTCGACACTTCGGGCAGCATGGAATCGCGGCTGACGCTCGGCCGCAGCGCGGCAATTCGTTTTCTCGATGGGCTGCGCGACGAAGACGTGGCCGCGGTTTACAGCTTCAATACGAAGGTTGAGCAGTGGAGCGATTTCACGCCCGGCCGCGACCTGCCACCGCGGGTTTATGGTCTGAAAACAAAAACTCTGACGGCCTTAAACGATGCGATCGTCCGAGCGGCTGATGACCTGGCGAAGCGCGAAGAGAAACGCCGCGCGATTGTCGTACTTTCCGACGGCGGCGAAAACTACAGCCACGCCAGTTCAGATAAAGCGCTCGATCGCGCATCGATTGCGGGCGCGACAATTTATGGCGCGAACATGTCTGAGGAAGGGCCGAAGCGCGACTTGACCGGCGCCGCGATTCTAAAAAGCTTGGCGGAAAAGAGCGGCGGCCGTTACATCGACGCGCCCGGCGGCTTGGA
>DASYTZ010000232.1:0-9146 GCA_036001745.1 Pyrinomonadaceae bacterium | reverse complement strand
TCGGCCTGCCGCCAAACCGTCTCGGATTGCGGTTCGACACCGGCAACTCCGTCGAACACGGCGACCGCGCCATCGAGGACGCGCAGGCTGCGCTCAACTTCCATCGTGAAATCGACGTGGCCCGGCGTGTCGATAATATTGATTCGGTGATCGACTCCATTCCGCTCCCAGAAACAGGTTGTCGCCGCGCTCGTGATGGTGATGCCGCGCTCCTGCTCCTGCTCCATCCAGTCCATCGTCGCCGTCCCCTCGTGCACCTCGCCAATTTTGTGCGAGACGCCCGTGTAATAGAGGACACGTTCGGTGGTGGTGGTCTTACCGGCATCGATGTGCGCCATGATGCCGATATTCCGAAAAAGATTTAAGTCGTACTTTGCCATCTCAATTTGATCTTTGGTTTTTGGTCTTTGGCTTTTGACAAAGACCAAAGATCAAAGTCCGAAGACCGTCTTTACCACTTGTAGTGCGCGAATGCTTTATTCGCATCGGCCATGCGATGTGTATCTTCCTTCTTCTTCACCGCGTTGCCGCGATTGTTTGCCGCGTCAAGTAATTCGGCGGCCAAACGATCGGTCATTGTTTTCTCGCCGCGCCCCCGCGCATAAAGCACAATCCAGCGAATCGCCAGCGCGCCTCGGCGCTCCTGGTGAACTTCAACCGGAACCTGGTAGGTGGATCCTCCTACGCGGCGCGACTTTACCTCGACCGTGGGCCGCACGTTTTCGATCGCGCGCTTAAAAACTTTCAAAGGCTCTTCGCCGGCCTTCTCGCCAACTTGCCGCAGCGCGTTATAAAAAGTCTTCTCTGCCAGCGAGCGCTTGCCGCCCCACATGATTCCATTGATGAACTTCGTCACCAGCGGACTGTTGTAGACCGGATCAGGAAGGACTGCGCGTCGTTCGGCGACTCTGCGTCTCGGCATAAATTACTTCGCGCCTCCCTTCGGACGCTTGGCCCCGTACTTGGAACGGCTCTTCTTGCGATCGCCGACTCCGACGGAATCCAGCGTGCCGCGAATCACGTGATAACGAACACCAGGCAGATCTTTGACGCGCCCCCCGCGAATCAAAACGATTGAGTGTTCCTGCAGATTGTGCCCCACGCCCGGAATATACGTCGTGACCTCGATGCCGTTGGTCAAGCGCACGCGCGCGACTTTGCGCAGCGCCGAGTTTGGTTTCTTCGGTGTCTGCGTGTAGACACGAGTGCAAACGCCGCGCTTCTGCGGCGAGCCTTGCAGCGCCGGACTGGCCGTCTTGTATTTGACCCGTTGGCGGCCCTTGCGAACTAACTGATTAATTGTCGGCATCGGTTCTCTTCTTTACTACCGGTCCAATCGCTCCGGAGACCTAACTCGCGCGTAAAGCGCAAAAAGGGCCGCGGCCTGCCTCTTTCCGGAACGCGTCCGGCAGTCAGCGCAGACAAACTGGCCTGCTGTTGATTCCTTTAAAGGGACGTTCTGATGCGCGCTTTTAGGCGGGCGCGGATTTGGCTTCCCAGTAGCCCAAAATTAGCCGAAGCTTCTCTGTAGCGTCGCGGCGCCGAGTGGTTCGATTTGCCGCGTTTCGCATCGTGAAAGGATGCGAGCTTTACGCCACAATAATTTCAAACGGTCGATGCCGCGCATCGAAACCGGGCAACGCCTCCGCACCGACAGAACCAGTTACAGCGTTGCACTAGAGGAATCGGAGACTTAGTCCGAAACGGGAAACTATAAGGGCGCGCAGTTTTGATGTCAAGCGCGGGGCATCACTCAGAACAGCCACTTCACGAGGTAAACAATTCCGGTGATGGCACCACCGACGATTGCCAGCAAGAAGACGATCAGACCAGCGATGACCAGCTTAAACTTGCGATAGCGGTTTTGATCCGGTGGTGAAAGCGAACTCTGCGGGAAATACGGTGGTGGAGTGTAGGTGGCCATAATGCTTCTGAAACGAATGAAGCTGGACGCTCGATACTAGTCGCAGGCGCGGTTATGCGCAACCGAGACTCAGTCTGCGATGACTAGGGAGTTCGTTTCGGCGGCGGCTTGTTGCGGGAGTTCGAATTTGAGTTTCCGTTGGCGTTCGCATTCTCCTGCTGCTTTTTCAGCATCTCTTCATTGTGCTTTTTGCCTTCGCGAATTCGCTGCGCGCCTTCCTTCGCATCATCGAGTGCTTCAGTGGCGCGGTAGTCGTTCGCATCGAGTTCCAAAGCCTTTTGAAAAGCATTTACCGCGTCGGAATATCGCGCCAATTTCGTCTCAGCCATGCCTAATTGGTACCAGGCTTCTTCATCATCCGGCTTGAGACGCGTCGCTTCACGATACGCGCGTGCAGCATCTTCGTCGCGATGCAAAAAGTTATATGCCTCACCGAGGTAGAAGAACGAAGTACCATCTTTGGGATCGTCCTGGATCTTTTTCTTGAAGAGCTCGATCGCCTTTTTGTATTCCTCTTCGGATTCCGGCTTTCGCTCGAGCGCCGCGTAACTCATCCCCAAACGCAGATGCCCTTCCGCGTTATTTGGATCAAGCTTCACAGCCTGCTCAAGCACCTGCGCAGCTTTCTCATCCTCATCGTTTTTGTAAAGCTCTTTGGCCTGGTCGACCAGCGCCTGCGCATTGCGCCTGGCTTCTTCCGGATTGCTGGCGCTCGAGAATGAGTTGGAGTTTCCGTTGCCGTTGTTCGGCCGTTTGCGGCAGCCACCTGCAATGAAGACGAAGAAAAGGGCGAAGACAAGAAGAACCGAAGCTCTTGCGTAGAACCTGAGTGCGGATGCGCCAGCCATGAGACCGCAACTATCTACGCGAAACACGTTTGCGAGTCAAACCGGCAAAGAAATGTAGTGGAACAGAACGAGGTGAAAGTCGACTGCAAAAATAGAATGGGCGCTGCAACGTGGGGGTCGCAGCGCCCATCCATTTTCGTGGTTACTGTCCTCACCCCAGCAACCACTTGAGACGGAGGATCCACCAACCGTCTCTCTTGCCCCACAATATACATCGCAACGATTATGCCGCGCAATAGAGTTTTTTGAGCGCGGAAAAGCCTAGAAAATCCGAAGATTTTGCTCCGGTCAGCCCGTTCGAAAGTCCCGACTGTGAAAGTCTTTCACTGGCCACTCTGTAAATAGTTCTCGATCACGTGGGCAGACATAGTCGAAGACGACGCGATCACGAATCGACGGCGTCGAGCTCCTGGCGAATTAAGTCCGCGAGATCATTCGCATAACTTTTTATCTCGCGTTCGTCCTGGCCTTCAATCATGATGCGTGCCAACGGCTCAGTTCCGGAGTAGCGAAGCAACAGCCGGCCGTGGTCGCCGAGCTCCTGTGTAATCGCTTGCGCTTGTCGCTGAACCGATGGCAATTCTTCGAACGGTCGCTTCTCACGCACACGCACGTTCACGAGTATCTGTGGATAGCGATGAACTCCTTCAGTCAGTTCAGCCAATGATTGCTGCTTTTCGTGCATCACGCGGAGCAGCGAAATCGTCGTGATGATTCCATCGCCGGCAAGACTGATGCTCGGAAAGATGATGTGCCCGGATTGTTCACCACCGAGCGCCGCTCGACTTCTCAGCAGCTCGTCCAAAACATACTTGTCGCCTACGTCTGTACGCGTCAGGTTGATGCCTCGCGAGCGCAGTGCCAACTCCAAACCAATGTTGCTCATTACCGTTGCGACCACTGTATCGCCCTCTAGTTCGCCGCGCTCTTTCAAATAGTTCGCCAGCACCCACAGCGTCGCATCACCATCAACAAACTCTCCGGCAGCACCGACGAACAGAGCGCGATCAGCATCGCCATCGAACGCCACACCCAAATCTGCGCGCTCTGCAACGACACGTTTTTGCAAGTCTTCGATGTGCAAAGACCCGCAATTAAGATTGATGTTGCGCCCGTCGGGATGGTCGTTGATCGCAATGATGCGCGCACCCAATCGACGAAAAACTTCCGGAGCGATTTCGTAAGCCGCACCGTTCGCGCAATCAACTACCAGCGTGAGCTTTGCCAGCGACAGGTCGCGCCCAACGTCGTTGGCAAGATAATCCATGTAAAGCGATTTCAATTCGGCGGAGTCATTCGACGAGGCCGGTTGAGTTGCGGTCTCGTGAGCATCAATGCTGGCCGAACCCACGATGTCCGCCTCTATCTGTCGCTCCACCGTATCCTCAAGCTTGCGCCCAGAAGGCTCGAAAATCTTGATCCCGTTGTCGTGATAGGGGTTGTGCGACGCGCTGATTACCACGCCCGCGTCGGCAGGCAACGTGCGCGTCAGGTAGGCAACGCCGGGCGTCGTGATCACCTCGGCCGACCGAATTTCAGCGCCGGCTTCTCGCACGCCTGCGATCAAGGCTTGCTCGAGCCACGGCCCTGACTCGCGCGTATCGCGACCGATCAAGATTCGAGGACTGCGTCCGCCAGCTCTTTCGGCGAGATGCCGGGCGAGCGACGCGCCAACTGCTCGAACCGTCTTTGGATCCAGCGGAAACTGCCCGGCTTCGCCGCGAATTCCGTCTGTGCCGAAAAGTTTTGCCATGCTGTGTGTGCTTCTCAGGCGGGGCGACGGCTCACTTCTGTAAGGCAGGTTGTGATTTCGACTTACGGAGAAATCCGATCAGGTTGCCGAGTTCGTCGATTACCGCAACCGCTCCCAGCCCGTTCCGCTGCATCAACTCGCGCGCCGAAGCCATTGTTGCGGACGCTTTGAGGAACGTCGATGAATTCACCGGTCGCATCACATCGCGTGCTTTTCGGGCGCGCCACTGCTCACGTGGCAATTCCTTGAGGTCCTCCAGCGAAAGGATGCCGAGCAGCCTTCCTTGATGAGCAACGGGAAAAGTCTCGTGGCGATGCAGCGGCAGCACTTCATCGATGAAGCGATTGATCGGCAGCTCAGGTTCCAGAGCGACCGGCACTGACATGGCATCGCGCACCGTGGCCGGTTCGCGCGCGCTCTTCACGACGTTTGTTGCAGCGCTGAGAAGAAAAACGCCGACCATTACAGACCAAAGTCCCATGAAGTAAGCGCGAAAAGTCGGCGCCACGATCATGTAGATCCCGAAAGCAATCAAAACAAGCGCCATCAACTGACCACAATATCCGGCGATGCGCGTTGCGTCGCGGATGTTGCCGCTGCGCTTCCAGACAATCGCGCGGAGGACGCGGCCGCCATCCAGCGGATAGCCCGGAAACAAGTTAAAGACGGCCAACAGCAGGTTTCCCGCGCCGACGAAAAAGAAAAGCGCGAGCGCGAAATTAATTCCCAGGCGCGCCGCGATCCACATTCCGCCGAATGCAATGAGCGAAAAGATAAAGCTCGCCGCTGGCCCAGCCACGGCGATCCGAAATTCAGCCCGTGGGCTTTCGGGTTGCGTTCGTAAACGCGCGAGCCCGCCGAATGGATGCAGAACGATCTCGTCTATCTCAATTCCTTCCGTGCGCCCCATCAACGCGTGCGACAGCTCATGACCGAAAACAGAAAGAAAGAGCGCGAGCGTCGTCACAATGCCCAATGTCCACGCCGTGAAATCGCCCATCGGCGGCAACCACAAGCGCCCAAGTTGCAGCGGATGTTTTCGCACGTTCGCGGCAATTAGCGCCACGCTCATGGCGAACACGACAAACCAGCGATAATCGATTCTGACCGGAATGCCAAAAACGCGGGCGACGAGGATTTGTCTTTTGAAGAAATCTTTGAGAGTCATCGCTCAAGGCAAAAGGAAAAAGTAAAAGGCCAAAGTTAAGACACCTGAAAGCACTTGTACGTTCCGCGCTTTAAGATGATTGGCCGCGGAATTCGCGGAAAACATTCTTCCTTTTTACTTTTTCCTTTTGCCTTTCCTACGTTCCCGTAGCCTTCTGCCATTGCACTTCAAATAGCGGCACGGGTTGCTCGCGATTTTTTACGCTGATCGGGTCGCGGGGCGTCAGTTCGTAACGGGACTTCGCGGCATTCGCAGTGGCTTCGCTCACCAGAATCTGTCCACCCTTGGCGTTCGATTCCAGCCGCGATGAAGTGTTCACGGCGTCGCCGATAGCCGTGTATTCAGATCGCCGCTCCGAGCCGATGTAACCGACCGTCACCTCGCCGGTGTGCAGACCGATGCCGACGCCTATTTCGGGAAAGCCTTCTTCGCGCAATTCGGCATTGATCGAAATCATGCGCCGTTGCATGGCGACGGCGGCTGCTAAAGCGTTCGCCGCGTCTTTCGGCGTCGTCGCCGGCGCGCCGAACAACGCCATCAAGCCGTCACCGAGATACTTATCGAGCGTCCCGCCGTGTGCAAAGATGATGTCAGTCATCGCTGAGAAGTATCGATTCAGCAAATCGACAATTTTTTCAGGCGCCGCGTGCTCCGAAATTCGGGTGAAGCCACGAATGTCGGCGAACAGGATCGTGATGGTTTGCGTGACGCCGCCGAGTTTGAACGAGTCGGGATTCTCAAGTATTTGCTTGACGACATACTCAGGCAAGAACCGGCTGTAGTTAGCGCGCGCCACTTCCTCTTTCGCCAGCCGTTCGTGCGCGCGCACGTTCTCGACGGCGATCGCCGTCTGCGCGGCGACCGCGCTGATCAATTCGAGATCGTCTGGCTTGAACGCAGAAAATGGATCGAGACGATCGGCGTACAGCGCTCCGTGCACTCCCGATTCTGTGAATAGCGGCGCGCAGATTGTCGAACGCACGCCCTGCGACACGATCGAATCGACCCCGGCAAATTGTTCATCGGCCGCGGCATCCTGCGACAGCAGTGCCACTTTATCTTTCATCACCTTGCGGGTGATCGTGCGCCCAATCGTCATCTTTTTCGCAAATGCTTCGAGCTTTTCGTCGCGCGCGCGAGTGGCGATTGGGAAGAGTCTGGCTTCGTCGGCATTCTGTTCCGTGACGACGCCTTCGGCGAGCAGCGCGATCACGCGATCCGCGGGCGTCGAGCGAAAGATGATGTCCGTCGCCATCTTGAAAATCTTGTCGAGGTCGAAACCAGAGCCGAGCGCTTTGCTCATCTCGTAAAGCTCGGCAAGGATGTTGGCCTTTCGCTGCAACTGTTCGAGGACTTTGTCGCGCGCTGGGGCGGGTAGCGGCCCCGTTTCGCCTTGCTGTTTCAAAACCGTGGACAGCACATCCTTCGCCGACATCAGCAATTGCGTGTGGCCCAGCGGCTTGTCGTCATAACTGAGATCGGCTGTGCGTTCTTCTTTCGGCTGCTCAAATTTCAGCGTGCTCGCGCCGATGGTGACCCGGTCACCGTTCTTTAGCGAATGCTCGAGCTTCTGTTCACCGTTGACATACACCTTATTCGCGCTGCGATGAATCTGGCCGTTGACATAAACGCCGTCGACAATCACAAACCCGCCGTCGTCGCCGGGCCTGATGTGCGCGTGGTGTCGCGACGCGCGCGGGTCGTCCAGCACGATCTGATTGTCGGGCGCTCGTCCAATCATGCAGGTCGTCTTCGCCGCCAAATTATGTTGGGACTGGCGGCCACTCGCGTCGGTAATTTTGAGCAGAGCCATTGTCGATTCTGGTAAACGCGCGACGCGTTAGCTTCGTGTCTTGAGCAGCCAGATTCTACAAGGTAACTCGATCAAACGCCATTGCCTGTCTTGGCATTGCGGCATGCCCGATTGGGAACAAAAGCGCGCGTAATCGCGACGGCTGACATCTTATTTCTTACACACAACATCGAAACCTTCCGACCGATTCGGGTGCCCTGCGTGCCGGAAGCGTCGCTGTGCTACAGTTTATTTTTGCATCCCTCTAAAGTTTTCGCGCGTATTAATAAGCGCACAAATCGTGGGGCGGGTGGTGGCCTGCCTTACAACAGAACGGAATCATAGCGTGAAACGAATTCTATTAGCTGTCGCTCTTGTTCTCGGCGCCGTCGCTCAATTGCCGGCGCGACCGCAATTCGCAACAGTTCCCCAAGCTCAACAGGGCCAAAACGCAGCGCCTGCGCGTACCACGACCGCTGCCAAGCCGGCGACGGACATAAACAGTCGCGTCCTGCCGAACGGGCTGGAGATCGTGACGCTGGAAGATCATTCAGTGCCGCTCGTGACTATTGAATTGGCCGTGCGTAACGGCTCGTTCACTGAGCCGCCGGAACTGAACGGCCTGTCGCATCTCTACGAGCACATGTTCTTCAAAGCGAACCGCGCGATTGCGAACGCGGAAGAATATCTGCAAAGGATTGGGCAGCTCGGCATTGCTTACAATGGCCAGACGCGCGAAGAAGTGGTCGATTACTATTTCACGACGACCAGTCCGAATCTGCGCACGGCGATGAACTTCATGCGCGATGCGGCGCGTTACCCTCTGTTCGAAAAAGGCGAGTTCGAACGCGAGCGCCAAGTCGTCATCGGCGAGATTGATCGCAACGAATCGAATCCGTTCTATTACTTGAACCTCGAGATGACGAACCGGCTCTTCTACAAATATCCCAGCCGCAAGAATCCGCTCGGCAATCGCGAGACAGTTTCGTCGGCGACGACCGACATGATGCGTCTGATTCAGTCGCGATACTACGTGCCGAATAATTCCGCGCTGGTCGTGACGGGGGACGTTAATGCAGACGAGGTCTTCAAACTGGCGCAGGAGTTTTACGGCGACTGGCCAAAACGTGAGAAAGATCCCTTCGTTGAATTTCCGATGGTTGAGCATCCGCCGCTGCCAAAAAGCGAGGGCGCGATCGTTCAGCAGCCGGTGCAAAACATTATCTTCAATATTGGGTGGCAAGGACCTTCAGTCGGCAAAGACAACGCCGCGACTTACGCTGCGGACGTTTTCTCTTTCATCCTGACGCAGCCGAACTCGCGCTTTCAGCACAATCTCGTCGATAGCGGGCTCGTATCGGGCGTGACGATTGGGTATTTGACGCAGCGCAACGTCGGCCCAATTCAAATCATCGCGCAGACGACGCCCGATAAAGCGCATGAGGCGCTCAAGGCGATCTACAACGAAGTCGCCCACTTCAACGACAAGGACTACTTCACTGACGAGCAACTTGAGAATGCGAAGGCGCTGCTGGAAGCGGACGATCTGTATTCAAGAGAAAAGCTGAGCGAGTACGCGCACACTTTGAGTTTCTGGTGGTCATCAACCGGGCTTGATTACTTCCGCGGTTACCTGCCGAATCTGCGGCGGACGTCGCGCG
>DASYTZ010000231.1:0-12443 GCA_036001745.1 Pyrinomonadaceae bacterium | reverse complement strand
GCCCGCCACACATCGCCTGGTGGTGCGTCATCGCGACCGGCCGGGCGTCTTGGCGCAGGTGCTCGACGCAATCAAAGCCGAACAGATCAACGTGCAGGAGATGGAGAACATCGTCTTCGAAGGCGCCGAAGCCGCAGTCGCGCGCATCAATCTGGACAAGGCGCCGCCAAACGGCGTGCTAGATCAATTGCGTGCGAGCAACGAAGACATCATCGAGCTTGATTTGCTGACGCTGCAATGAACACAACTCTCATCACGGGCGCGTCATCGGGAATCGGCGAAGCGTTCGCGCGGGCGCTCGCGGCGCGCGGACACAACCTGCTGCTCGTGGCGCGATCCGAAGACAAGCTCATCACGCTGTGCAGCGAACTTGGACGGGTTCGAAGCATTCATTGTCAGTATGTCGCACTTAACCTGTCGAAGCCCGATTCGGCGGCGCAACTGTTTGATGAAACTCAGAAACGTGGGCTGGACATCGATTTGCTAATCAACAACGCAGGCTTTGGGTCAATGGGGGATTTTGCGACGCTCGATCGGGATCGCGAACTCAACATGATCGACTTGAATGTGCATTCGCTGGTTGAGCTGACTCATCGGTTCTTGCGGCCGATGCGCGAAAGAAAAACTGGTGCGATCATCAACGTGGCTTCGACCGCCGGATTTCAGCCGGTGCCGTTCATGGCGACTTACGCGGCCACGAAAGCTTTCGTGCTGTCGTTTTCCGAAGCGCTTTGGGAAGAGAATCGGGCGTACGGCATCGAGGTGATGGCGCTCTGTCCCGGCGTGACTGAAACTGGATTCTTTGAAGCGTCGCAAATGCAGAAGCCGCCAGCGCGCACATCACAAACGCCCGAAGAAGTGGTCGAAACGGCTCTGCGCGGATTGAAGCGCCGCCAGAGTTCAATCATTTCTGGCTGGCCGAATCGATTCGGAGTTACGATCGGACGCTTTACGCCACGGTCGTTACTTCTGCGCGCGATCGGTTCGGTGATGCGTAACGCCGGTCGCGCGCCGCAGTGACTGAAGCCACGGCAAATTTATGAACCTCGTCGGAAAACCCGTTCCCCGCAAAGAAGGCCGCAAGAAAGTCACCGGCGCGGCGCTGTACGTTGACGATCTGAAATTCGAAGGCATGCTGCACGGCGTAACGGTGCGCAGTTCTATTCCGCGCGGACGCATAAAAAATATTTCTTTCGAAGGCGACATTCCGTGGAATGAGTTCACGATCGTCACGGCGAAAGACATCCCCGGTGAAAATTACGTTGCACTGATTCTGAACGACCAACCGTATCTCGCCGACGAATTTGTAAATCATCCTGAAGAGCCGATCGTTTTGCTCGCTCATCAGGACAAGTACTTGCTCGAAGAAGCGCGCCGAAACGTCCGCATCGATTACGAAGAGTTGCCGGCGATCTTTTCACTGGAGGATTCACTCGCACAGAAGGAGATCGTCTGGGGCGAAGACAACGTCTTCAAAAAGTTTCTGGTAAACAAAGGGGACGTTGACGACGCTTGGGCGCAAACAGACTTCATCGTTGAAGATGAATACGAAACCGGTGCGCAGGAACAACTGTACATCGAGACAAACGGCGCGATCGCGATTGCGAATTCCGATGACGGCGTGACGGTTTGGGGATCGATGCAGTGCCCTTATTACGTGCACAAGGCGCTGATCAAATTGTTCGGCCTGCCGGAAGAGAAAATTCGCGTGATTCAGACTGAGACCGGCGGCGGCTTTGGCGGTAAGGAAGAATATCCGTCGATGATTTCCGGACACGCGGCGTTGCTGGCGTGGAAGTCAGGCAAGCCGGTCAAGATGATTTACGATCGCGCCGAAGACATGGTCGCGACCACCAAACGGCATCCCTCGCGCACGCGACACAAGACAGCAGTCACCAAAGACGGCAAGCTCCTGGCGATGGAAATTGATTTCGTGATCGACGGCGGCGCGTACTGCACTCTGTCGCCGGTGGTGCTCTCGCGCGGCACGATTCACGCCGCCGGGCCTTACTTCTGTCCGAACGTGCGCATTAACAGCAAAGCGGTGGCGACGAACATGCCGCCCCACGGTGCGTTTCGTGGCTTTGGCGCGCCGCAAAGCATCTTTGCGCTCGAGCGTCATCTGGACAAAGTTGCGAAAACCATTGGTTTGACGCCTGAAGAGTTTCGCCGGCGTAACTTCATTAAAGAAGGAGAGACCACGGCGACGAATCAGGTGATTCGCGAGAAAGTTGATCTGGAAGGGCTCATGAATCGCGCGTTTGAGTTGAGCGATTATCACGCGAAACGCGAACAGTTCGCGCGAGAAAACACGCAGTGGCACAGACTTCAGTCTGTGGATGACGTCAAGCGAGATCACAGACTGAAGTCTGTGCCACTGAAAGGCATCGGCTTCGCTTCGTTCATGCACGGCGCAGGCTTCACTGGTTCTGGTGAAGTTTATTTGCAGTCCGTCGTCGGCGCAGAAGCGACGGCTGAAGGTCGCATCAAGGTTTTCGCGGCCAGCACCGAGATCGGTCAGGGCACAAACACGATCTTTGCTCAGATCGCCGCTGAGGCGCTCGGTATCGATTACGATCTCATCGACGTCGTGCAGCCCGACACTGGCAATGTGCCGAACAGCGGGCCAACAGTCGCGTCGCGCACCACTATGATCGTCGGCAAGTTAGTCGAGTCGGCAGTGCTAGGTCTGAAACAAACACTCGTCGGCAGCGACCTCTTGAAAGACAAGAGCACGCAAGCGGAATTTCAAAGAGCCTGCAGCGAATACATCGCGAAGTTTGGTCCGCTTAAATCGACGAGCCAATACACGCCGCCGCCGGGCATTCGCTGGGACGACGAGAAGTACGAAGGCGACGCGTACGGCGCGTTTGCGTGGGCGGTTTACGTTGCGGAAGTCTCCTACGACAGCCTGACTTACGAAGTTCATGTCGATGACTTTGTCGCGGTCCAGGAAGTTGGCCGGGTGATCAATCCGGTCCTGGCTGCGGGACAAATCGAAGGCGGAGTCGCACAGGCGATTGGCTACACGCTCTATGAAAATGTCGTTTGGGAAAATGGGCGAATGCTGAATAGTCAAATGACGAACTACATCATGCCCACGGCCGCGGACATCCCGCCGATTCGCGTCCACTTCGAAGAGAACCCTTACGCATTCGGTCCCGCAGGCGCGAAAGGCATCGGCGAGCTGCCGATGGACGGCCCAGCGCCGGCAATCCTCAACGCGATCGAAAATGCCACCGGCGCAGGCTTTAGTCACATTCCACTCATGCCGGAGGAAATTATGGATCAGTCGAAGGTGATCTCTTGATATTCGCCGGGTTGAATCTTATTGATTGTGCTGGCAACTGCATTCACGTCCGATCTGATACGAGGCCATGAGGTTGTCATAAGCACTACGATGCTCAACTTTCTTGCGATGAGGTTCTGCTGATATCGAAGTTGTTGATCGGCCGTTACCAATAAGTCGAATGACTCTTCCGCTCGCATGAGAAGCTCTCCATTACTCAAATTTGACCAACCTAATTCGAAGACTGTATGCACAGCATGGTCAGCCAAATAATTTCTGAGTGGGACGGGAGTTCCCTGGTCAAACAGGATTCTCATTTGCTGGATTGTTTTCGAATCTCAGACTTTGGCGAGACTCTGTTCAGCGTGTTCCAGGATCGTTTGCACTTGCCGGCGCGTAACTCCGGGAAACCATTCTAAAAACTGATCGATCGTCGCTCCGGATTCGAGATTCTCAAATAGCGCCCGCACCGGAACGCGAGTGCCTCGAAATACCCACGCTCCGTTCAGCGTCTGTTTGGAACTCTCGACTTCGGAACAATCGGCCCAATCCAGCATTTGACAAGATGATATGCTCGCGCCCTCATGCGCCGCAAGAGCGATACTACGGTTACATACACAACCGCCGAAATATGCTCATTGACAACCGTGATGCTTCAGAGTAGAAGTCTCAATCAATTGATCGCGTCGTAACGGCGGTGGCGTATTCCAACTTGTTTTCCAGCACCGAATCCGGGGCAGTGAGTCGCGACCTTCCTCAAATCCAGGTCGTGGCGAGGTAATCCAACTTGGTCGCCGAACAGATCGCTCATTATCGAATTATCGAACAGCTCGGAACGGGCGGTATGGGCGAAGTGTTTCTGGCCCAGGACACCAAGCTCGAGCGAAGAGTTGCCATCAAGGTGCTGCCGGCGAAATCAATCGATGACGCACACGCGCGCAAGCGTCTGCTGCGCGAGGCCAAAGCCGCAGCCACGCTCGATCACCCGAATATTTGCGCGATTTACGAAGTGAACGAAGACGGCGCCAGTCCCTTCATCGTGATGCAATACATTGAGGGCGAAACGCTCTACAGCAAATTTCAGGCAGCTCCGCTGACGCCGGAAGAAGTGATCGACGTTGGCATTCAGGTCGCGGAAGCTCTGGCAGAGGCGCACTCGCGCGGGGTCATTCATCGCGACGTCAAACCGCAGAACGTGATTATCACTCCCCGCGGCCAGGCGAAAGTGCTCGACTTCGGCCTGGCGAGAATCGCGCAAGCTGCGGCGCTCGACGCGGAAGCAAAAACCGACACTCAACTCACTGAAGAGGGATACATCGTCGGCACCGTCGCTTACATGTCGCCGGAACAACTCAAGGGGATGGAGATCGATGGCCGCAGCGATCTCTTCTCACTTGGAGTGACACTCTACGAGTGCGCCACGCGAAAGCCCGCATTCACCGGCAACAGCAAGATCGAAATCTCTTCGAAAGTACTTCAAGTCGAGCCGCGTAAACCATCGCTGGTCAATCCCGGCATTCCGCGCGAATTGGAAAACATCATTTTGAAGGCGATGGCCAAGGACGCTGACGCGCGTTATCAATCTGCCGCTGAGATGCTCAAGGATCTGCGGCTCTTACGATCGTCGCTGTCGAGTGTCACCGCTGTATTTCCGAGCGTTACGCGTGAGTCATCACACGCATCAGGGGTAGACGTTGTAGCAGAGATTCGCCAGGGCCTGCGCTCACGAAAAGTTCAAATTGCGCTGGCCGCGATTCTGGTACTGGCACTTGGTTGGATTGTGCTACGGCTGTGGCGAACTGCGCCCTACCAAGTGAACGCCGCGGCCAGGCCTTATTTCGATGAAGGCGTTAACGCCATCCATGCGGGCACTTACTTTCAAGCCAGCAAGGCTTTGAGGCAAGCGGTTGATTTGGATCCTCAATATGCGCCGGCGCACGCGCGATTGGCGGAAGCCTATCTGGAAATAAGCAACACGGAACAGGCTCAGGGCGAAGTGCTGGACGCGGCCGCCCTGGCAGGTCGTCGGGCCTTGAGCAACAGCGACAAACTGCATCTTGACGCGATTGATGCAACTGTCAGGCGTGAGTTTCCCGCGGCGGTTGCGTCTTATCAAAAATTTCTCGATCAAGCTTCGGCAGAAGAGAAGGCGAACGCATATGTCGATCTCGGCCGCGCTTACGAACGGAACGAACAACCGGATAAGGCGATCGAGAATTACACCAAGGCCACCGAGTCGGATGCGCAATCGGCAGGGGCTTTTCTGCGTCTTGGCACTGCTTACAGCCGGCGACGCGACGCAGACAATGCCGAGAAGGCTTTCAAGCGCGCTGAAGAGATATACCAGGCGTTAACCAATCACGAAGGATTAGTTGAGGTCGTTTTCCAACGCGGTGTTTTGTTTTATGGCGCGGGCAAACTGCCGGAGGCGCAAGCTCAATTTGAAAGAGTGTTGGAGATGTTAAAGAGTCAGGAAAACATCTATCAGCGCACGCGAACTGAGCTTGAGTTGAGCCTGGTCTATCGAGACGAAGGAAACGTTGAAGGTGCAAAACAGTTGGCAGCCGACGCTATTCGCGTCGCGCAAAACAGCGACATCAAGAACGTCGCGACTAACGGCCTGATCGATCTGGGATTGGCATTTCTTAGTAATGGCGATTTTGACGAAGCCGGAAACTACTTTCAGCAGGCCCTCGATTTGGCGCAGCGAAATAATTCGCAGGCCAACGAGATGAAGGCGCACCTGTCTCTTGGTCGCTTGTACTTTCAGAAAAACGATAACGATGCAGCGATCTCTGAACTTCAGAAAGCACTCGACTTCTACAAACCCCGCGGGTATCGCCGTGAGACGTCGCTGGCGCTGACGTTGCTCGGGCGCGCATACCAGGACAAAGGCGATGACAGCACCGCCCTGAAGCTTTTTGAGGAGCAGAGCGACCTGGCGAAGAAAGCGGCCGACGACTCGGGCGTCGCGGATTCGCACATGAATCTGGCGTTTCTGACCGGTGTCAACCAGGAGAAGTACACAGAAGCGCTTTCGCACCTGGATGAAAAGCTCAAGATCGATGACGCACGTCACTCTGAACGTGGCAAGGCTTCGGACCAAATGAACCGCGGCAATTTCCTCTGGCAATTAGGACGTTACGACGACGCACGGGCGGCGTTGGACACGGCATTTGAAGTGGCGAACAAGAAAGAAGCGCAGTTGAAGACCGTGCTGGCCTGGGTGCATCTGATCAGGGCGCGCATGGCTCTGAGCCAACGTCAGTACGCCGAAGCTAAGAAAGAAAGCCAGCTCGCGTTGGATTCCAGCGAGAAATTTCCGGACGTGTCGCTGCAAGCCAAGTTCACCATGGGACTGGCGCAAGCATTCTCGGGCGCGCCGCAAGCAGGCCGAACCGTCTGCGAAGAAGCTCTCGGGATGGCGCAAAAATTGAAATCTCGGCCGTTGATCACCAGCGCACAGTTGGCGCTGGCCGAAGTGCTGCTCCTCCAGAAAGACCCGGCGGCCGCACTGCAGACCGCCCTTGAGGCGCAAAAAATATTTGCACCAGCGGGCCAGAAGGATTCAGAATGGCGCGCGCTTCTGATAGCCGCACGTGCCAGCGACCTCGCCGGAGACAAATCCGCGGCGCAGGCTTACGCCGCGCGCGCCGACACAGCGTGCAGTGAACTGCAACAGAAGTGGGGCACGGAAAGCTACGAAAGCTATCTGCGACGTCCGGACATTCGGTCGTACCGCAGTCAGCTCGCGCAACTGAAAGGCAGTAAGTAACGGCATTATGACAAGAAAAGGAGAACAACCATGATGTCTCAGGTCTCTGCTTTCGAGATTAACGATTTCCCGCGTGCCCTATTTTTCGCCGATCCCGATCCCGGCACGGGCGACGATCCCGGCGGTGGCACAGGCGACGATCCCGGTGGGAGCGCCGGCGAGGGCCATCACAAGAAGCACCACGAGAAGCACCATGACAAGAAGCACTAAGAGCGAGTAGTGGAGCTGAGGGTGCACTACTCGATCTTTGGTTGATTAAGACGCTGTTCGTTCCTTTGGCAACCTCGCGTCTGAAATACCGCTGCAGACGAAACGGCTCCATCCCGAAACTGCGCTCCTAGGTTCGCAAACCGCAAGTATGTCGCGCAATGCACACGTGTGTGAGCGCGGCGCTCGCAAAAAGTGGCCCGGGTCGATCTGTCATGCGATTTACCGCCGATGAGTTGCTGAGCTTTCTTACGGGAGGATATTGTGGCTGACAAAGAAACCGGCGCCCGGGCCAGATTGCAGGCAGCCGAGCGCGCAAAAGCTCCGGTGCGGCTCCATACGTTTTTGGAGAACATCAAGAAGAGGCGCGGCCTATCTCGGCACGAGCGCCTCAGAATTCTCGATCAGGCCATCCTGTTGTTGGAGATGAATTACGTGCATCTCCCTCTCAAGCGCGCGATGCACGCCATCAATCCAGTCCAACGACTCAAGCTCTTGAAGTATCGGCTGGAAACAAAGTGGAAGATGGAAGACGAAATGCAATTCCACAAGCGCCTGCTGGAAATATTCTCGTCACTTCGCGATCTCCACACGCGTTATCTCTTGCCCAGCCCTTTCCGACATCAGGTGGCGTTTCTTCCGTTTCTCATCGAACAATATTACAAGACGAAAGAGGACGACAGGTTTCTGGTTTCACGAATCGACCA
The DNA here is from genome assembly GCA_036001745.1 of Pyrinomonadaceae bacterium. Lineage (GTDB taxonomy): Bacteria > Acidobacteriota > Blastocatellia > Pyrinomonadales > Pyrinomonadaceae > UBA11740. The sequence continues at coordinate 4,465 of DASYTZ010000231.1, read as the reverse complement.
CAAACACTTCAAAGCGCGCTCAAGTGATCCGGCGGGAGCCTCTTTCACCGAAGGCGTCGAAGTTCGCTTTTGGAACGGCACACCAGTTCGGCGGGCGATCGAAATGAACGGAGAGAGCCAGTCGGGCAGCAATGTGGATGCGCGATTTGCCCGTGGACTTGATAGCCTGACCATTAGACCGCTGCGCACGTCGTTGCCGCCGGATGAAATGTGGGTCGATGTCACTTATCGCGGCCTCGATGGAAAAACCAGAACCCTCAGGCAGGACTGGTTGGTTTACGAAGCAAAGCCGCAGCCGCTGGCCACCAAGACGTCGCGGAAGAAACGCGCGGCTGTGGACGTGCAAAAAACAAAAATTAATCAGATCAGACGCGAGTTGTTTGCGCCGCGTGCGGTGCCACCGCAGAAACGCTACCAGAACATTTTCTATAGCGACATTCGCCGAGTGCCGCTGAAAAAGCTCGGATCAAAAAAATCGGGAGACAGAAAGTTTGGCTACATTCGCCTGTTTACCTTTGAAGTGGGAGACCAGGTACAGTTCGTCGACGAGTTCAAACGTGTAATCACCGCCGACGGATTTCCCCAGGAAGGACTGATCATCGATGTCCGCGGCAATCCCGGCGGCCGGATTCGCGCCGGCGAGCGACTGCTCCAGTTGTTTACGCCGCGCCGAATAAAGCCGGAATTGTTCGAGTTCATCAATACGCCGCTGAATTTGGAGATCTGCCAGGACGCGCCCGAGGGCCTGGGTCTTTCGCGCTGGGTCAACTCGATCGAGGAGTCCGTGGTAACCGGCGCCACTTATTCTCTTGGCTTTCCGCTGACTTCTGAGGAATCGTGCAATGACATCGGCCAGGTGTACTACGGCCCCGTGCTTTTGATTACAGACGCGCTGTCGTACAGCACCACCGACATGTTCGCTGCTGGTTTTCAGGACAACAACGTGGGAGTAATTCTCGGCGCCAGCGACAATACTGGGGCAGGTGGGGCGAATGTTTGGCAATACGATGATTTCATGAAAGCTATTAAGAAGAAATCAAAGTCTCCTTTCAAGGCGTTGCCGCGAGACACCGGATTGATGCTGGCAATTCGCCGCAGCATCCGGGTGGGTCAGAAAGAAGGAAGGCCGCTGGAAGAATTGGGAATCACGCCCAACCGACGTTACTACATGACGAAACGCGACCTGCGCAAGAATAACCAGGACCTCATAACCGAAGCTGCGCGCATCCTGAATAAACAGCCGGTTTATTCCGTTTCGGTAAAGCCTGTCGACGGCAAGAAAGACAGCATCGAAATAACCGCGACCTCGAAAACCCACCGGCGGAAGGACCAACGCACAAAGATTTTGCGTGTGGATGTTTCCGTAGACAATTGGCCGTATAAATCGTTCATGGCTCAAAGAGGCATCCTGCGCGCGACGCCGGTCACTTTCGAAAAGTTGAAGCCACCGATGAACGTGCTGGTACAGGCGTTTGATTTCGATAATAGGCTGGTTGCTGCTTACCGCCATCGACAGCAGTGAGAGTCAAAATCGACTGCACGATCAACGATCACTCACGGACGCTTGAGGTCTATCCGATGGAGCGCCTGCTCGATGTGCTGCGCGACCAACTGCATCTGACCGGGACCAAGGAGGGCTGCGGCGAAGGTGAGTGCGGCGCGTGCACGGTCATAATCGACGGAAGAATCGTCAACAGTTGTCTGGTGCCAGTCGCGCAGGTCGAAGGCGCCTCGATCAAAACGATCGAAGGCATTGCGACGAGCGAAACTCAGTTGCATGCTGTGCAGCAGGCATTCATTGAACACGGTGGCGCCCAGTGCGGCATCTGTACGCCCGGAATGATCATGGCAGCGGTTAACCTGCTTGAGAAAGTTCCCAATCCAACCGAAGCCGATATTCGGAATGGATTGGCTGGGAATCTTTGTCGCTGCACGGGCTACATGAAGATCTTTGAGTCGGTGGTGCGTGCGTCCCAGAGATAATTCAGATGAGAACCTACGTCCCTTCCTACCAGCTCGTTTCTCCCGCCAATCTGTCCGAAGCTCTTGATGTCCTGTCGCAAGATAACGGCAGATGGAAACCGTTTGCTGGCGGAACCGATCTGATGGTGCTGCTCGAAGCCGGGAAACTCCCGCACAAAAACTACGTCAACATCCGGAATCTGAAAGAGTTGCGCGGAATTGACGTTACCGGGAATCAGGTGACGCTCGGAGCGCTGACAACGTACACAGAGGTTCAAGAGCATCCGATTCTGCAGGAAGAATTTCCAATGCTCTGCGAAGCGGCGAGAGAAACCGGGGGTATCGCGATCCAGAATCGTGGGACGCTTGGCGGAAATATCGTGAATGCTTCGCCGGCGGCCGACTCACCGCCCGCGTTGCTTGCGTATGATGCGGAGCTCGAGCTGGTTTCGAAAACGGGCGCACGGCGGATTCCGTATGCCAAATTCCACCGCGGCTACAAACAGATGGACATTCATCCGAACGAGTTGCTGCGCGCGATTCGCCTGCCGCGCGCCCCGAGCGCTTTCACTCACTATTACCGCAAAGTGGGCACGCGTAAGGCCCAGGCTATCTCCAAAATCTGTTTCGCCGCAGTCGCAAGTCTGGAAGCCGACCGGATAAATCACATTCGAATCGCGCTCGGCAGCGTTGCGCCCATTCCTTTGCGCTGCTTCAAGACCGAAGCCGCGCTGCACAATCAGCCAATCGATGACCAAACCATCGCGACCACAACCCGCATTCTCGCCGGCGAAGTTTCGCCGATCGACGACCTTCGTTCGACGAAAGACTACCGCCTTCAGGTGTCCTTAAACCTGCTCAAAGATTTTCTCTTGCAACTAAAGCAATAGGCCGCAATCACAACCGTCAATCCCAGTGGGCGTTCCAAAGTTTGATGCGCTAGAATCCTGAAAACAGCACGCATGAAATTCGCTCCGCACCTCAAACATCACGTCGCGATCGTAGCCGCAGTGCTTCTCGTCTTTTGTTCCACGATTCAGGGGCAAACGGCGGCGACTGCGAATCGCAGTGCTCCACGCGACTTCAACATGCTGGTGCTGGGCGACTCGATCCTCTGGGGCCAAGGCCTGAAGACCGAGCATAAATCCTGGTACATGGTGAAGAGTTGGCTGGAGGAGACGCGAGGCTTGACGGTGCGCGAGACAATCGAGGCGCATGCCGGCGCTATGATTGGATCCGCAGGCACAGCGCCGCCAAAGTCTCTGACGGTTTACGGCGAAGTAAACAGCGCATGGCCCACGCTGCACGACCAGATTGACGATGCTCTGCGATCGATCGGCGATCCGTCACAGGTAGATTTAGTGCTCGTTGACGGCTGCATAAACGACATCAACGGGCGCCGGTTTCTCAACGCGGCAAACACGCCCGAGGGGATTCAGGCGCTGGCCGAGGAAAAGTGTGGCGCGCCGGTCGAGCAATTACTGCTGCGAATAACTTCATCATTTCCGAACGCGCATGTAGTAGCGACCGGGTATTATCCGGTGATTTCCGAAAAGACGCCGCGCGATTTGTTCATGCGGGCGCTCGCGAAGAGGTTTTATGCGCCGCTGACTTCCGAACATCCGAAACTGAGTGACGACGAACTCTTCGACCGGCTCACGACCGTTTCACACACGTGGTATGAAGCGTCAAACCGTATCCTGATGCAGGCAGTCGCGAAAGTTAACGAGCAACTCACCGCGAAAGGCTCGCGGCAAAGGGTTTCGTTCGCAAAGGTGATCTTTCTCCCTGAGCACGCGTTTGCCGCGCGGGATTCCCGCCTTTGGGGTTTCGATGCCACCACGGTAAGAAAGATGCTGGCAGTGGTCACGTTGGGAAAAGTGAGCTTGCACGCTAACGATGAAGTGCGGAGCCAACGATCGTCTATGTGCGAAGACTTCTTCAGAAAACAACCTGGTGAAACTGATGATCAAAAGCGCGCGCGAAAAGACAGCTTGATGGTGTGTCGCCTGGCGGCCATCGCCCATCCGAATCGCAAGGGCGCGGTGATGTACGCCGACGCCATCAAAGAGCAGGTGCAAAACCTCGCTGTAAGCATCGGCTGGTTAAGGACCGCCACGGTAACTGCGTCAGCTTCCCAATAACAACTCTTGCAGGCGGCCCTCACCCGTGATAAATCTCGCGGCACAGAATGGAGGACGAAGCGATGACACCGAATCCGACGGAATTTCGCCGTGGCGTGATCGCGCCAATGGAATGTATTAAAGAGGGATGGGCACTAATCAAAGATCAGTATTGGTTGTTCTTTGGCATCACGTTGGTTGGCCTGCTGATCGGTGGTCTGGTGCCGATCGTCTTGCTGGGTCCGATGATGGTCGGGATCTTTCTTTGTTTGCAGCAGCGACAACGGAACCAGCCAGTCGAATTCGGGTTGCTGTTCAAAGGGTTCGACTATTTTGTTCAGGGTCTGGTCGTCGCAGTGGTCAAAATATTACCGCTCTTC
>DASYTZ010000230.1:0-24942 GCA_036001745.1 Pyrinomonadaceae bacterium | reverse complement strand
GGAACTCTTGTCACGGCTGGCCGAAATGGGCGCGGACTTGATCAGCGAGACGCTGCGCGATCTCAACGGCATCGAACGCAAACCGCAACTCGATGCCGAAGCGACCTTCGCGCCGTTGCTGAAACGCGATGACGGACTGATTGACTGGTCGATGGACGCATTCGCGATTGATCGTCGCGTGCGCGCCTTTCAACCCTGGCCGGCTGCGCACACAAGTTTACAATCGCGGCGTCTGATTATTTGGGAAGCAACACCGGAATGGATTGAACAACTCCGATTTACTCCCGGTCAGGTGATAGATGCTGGTCCTAATCGATTGATCGTCGCTTGCGGCGCAGGCACGGCGTTGCGCCTGAATGAAGTTCAGCTCCAGGATTCACGCCGCATGTCGGCGCGTGATTTTCTAAATGGCGCTCATCTCAAGGTTGGCGATCTGCTGGGTTGACGCGAGCTAGTGATTCTTGGGCAGGCGCAATCTCTCGATCCACGCAGAATTTTCTTCCATCGTCGGGCGAAACGCTTCGCGCGGGGCAACCGTTTCTACGTGCATGTTGTCGTCAGTATTGATGACCGCGCCCGCGATTGCCGGACCCAGCCGTTTTTCATCGCAGACGAACCAAGCCCGCACATCGTCAGGTGAGCGCAATCCAACGCGGTTAAGCTCCGCCTGGCTGAGGGGATCGCGTGATCGTTCCGCCGTGCGATCCAAATCAATGGGCGCGCGACTACCCAGCAGGATCAAGTCCTTTCCTTTTGCCGCCCCTTCAACGCGAAACACGGCAACGTGCGGGAACGCCTCATGAAATGTCGCCAGAACCGATCGGAGGCTTTCGGTCGAGAGCTGATAGGTCTGCAGCCACTGGACGAACACGCCGTCGTCGCGCAGCCGTTCGCGGCCTAACGTGAAGAATTCTCGGGTAAACAAATTCGCGACTCCCGGCACCCAGGGATGGCTGGGCTCGCTGACGATCAGATCGTACTTTGTTGGATTCACCCGCAAATAAGTTCGCGCATCATCGACAATCATTCGCAGACGCGAATCGTTCAATGGGTGATTGTTTACGTGCTCGAAGAATCGTGATGAAGCGATTGCCGCCGGCTCGATTTCAACGCATTCGATGGACTTGATGGGCGATTGCAAGACTGATCCCGTGGTCACTCCAGTCGCGAAGCCAACGATAAACACATTATCAAGTCTTGGGGCGGTCAACACGCCGAGTTGACCGAGCATTACCTGGGTTGGCATGTCGTCGGCATCGGACGCGTTCGTACGTCCGTTGATGGCTACCGACGTGATGCCCCAATCGCGACGGACCGAAACGGTTGCCGTCTGGCCTTCGTCGTACATCAGCAGTTGGTGATCGTTCGGACGGTTCTGCTCATCGGGCACGCTGCGCGACTGAGCGAGTACGCGAACAAAACTGTCGTAGGCGCCAATCGAAAGCTCATTCAGGTTCAAACGCGGCCAGATAAACAACAACGCGATGATCAGCACCGCCGCGAGCCCGATCGACAAGCTGCGCGCAATAGCGATATCAGCGGCTCGCCGTTTTGGTTGATATGCAATCGCGGCGATGGCAATGGAAATTGCGGCCATCGTGAATACCGCAAAACGCGTGCTCGCCATGGGAATCAGCGCAAACGTCGTGATGATCGAGCCGCTGATTGCGCCGAGAGTGTTCAGCGCGTACGCCTGTCCGACGAGACTCTCGGGCGCCCGCTTTCCTGCATCGGCAGTCCAAACTAAAACGAGTGGCATGATCATTCCCATCAGCGTCGCCGGCGCAAGAATGAGAATGGCTGCGGCCAAAGATTGCAGCGCCAGTAATCCATGCCATGAATTGATGGCGAGCCTAAACCCGGTGAAGATTAGTAGCGGGGGAACCGAACTCGTCAGTCGAAAGCTCACGAACAGACTCAGCACAATCAGCAGTTGAACCGCGAAGACAAATCGCCGCAGACGCCGGCTGTCGGCACTCGCTGTGATTCCAACTACCCAGGCGCCGATCGCCAGGCCCACCAGGAACAGCGCCAAAACTAACGTGAAGGCGTAGGTAGTCGAGCCGATGATCATCGCCAAAACGCGCGACCAAACCACCTGCATTCCGATCGTCACGAAACCAGAAGCGAAGGCACAAACGAACCAAAGTGAGCGATTGGTCTGAGCAGAGAGAGACGACGCCTCGTCAAATTCCGCACGCGTCATCTCCGCACGGACCGGAACCGCGCCCCTTCTGCCCGAGGAAAGGCGGGGCTGAACCAGCAACACAGTAACTCCAACCAGCAAGTTTGTGAGGGCGGCGATCCAAATTGTCAGTTGCAAACCTAACGTCGGTAAGAGCAGAAACCCGGCGGCGAGAGTGCCCACAATCGCGCCTGTCAAATTCAATCCATAGAGGCGACTGATAGTACGCGGCCCGACAGTGCTGTATCGGCGAATTGCCGCGACGATGATGGGCAGCGTCGCTCCCATCAATGCGGTTGGAATCAACAAGACGACGGTAGCCAGCGCAAAACGAATCAGCGCGAAGCGAAGCGTGCCGGGATGTATCTGTTGCCACAGGGCGGCGTCAAGTCGATCAATCGCGCGAAAAGCGCTCGACACTGCCAGCGCATACAGGCCGATACCGATTTCGATCAGGGCGTACACGCGCAGCGGATTCTTGATCCGCGCCGCGACCTTCCCGCCTACGGCGCTTCCTAACGCCAAGCCACCCATGAACGCCGCGAGCACGACACTGACTGCGATGGTCGTCGCCCCAAACACCAGGCCAAGCATCCGCATCCAAAGCACTTCGTAAATTAATGCGGCCGCTCCCGAAAGCGTGAAGCACACGCCGATTAACCAAAGCGCTTTTCGCGAACTAATTGAACTCGGGGTAATGTGCGAAGAGACTGTAGTGGCGGTCATCGAGGTTGGGCGGATTGAGTAATAAGCGCTTGCGTCGCGCAAACCGGACAAGTCAAAGAAAAATGACATAGCCGCGCCGCCAGACGCTGGGCGGAATGTTTCCCCGCGCTGATGCGGTCAGGATAATCAAGTAGTTGGTCTCGCCGCGGCCTTCAAACTTCGTCGCGGCGTCAACCTGTTTCTCAAGCTCAATATCACCGCTTACTTCGCGAGCCGGCTGGACCAGCGCCAGCTTGCGGAGGCACGCGTAAAGCTGCTCAAGGCCGGTCGCAAACTGTGTCCGCTCAGTTCCCAGCACCAGCGACACTTCCGCTCGCTCATCGATGAAATGCTTTACCAGAGAGGCCGCCTGAACAACTCCATTCTCGAATCTGATGCGGAAATTCTCGCGGTCGATATCTTCTGTCAGACGAGTGTCCAGCAGGATCGTGATTCGGCGTTCGTCTTCGGCGGTGAATTCGCGCACGGTCAGGCGCCGCGCGCGCGCGGTCGCTTTCCAATCGATGTGGCGCAAATCGTCGCGCTGCTGGTAATCGCGGAGCAAGAGCAAATCGTGGCCAAAGCCTCGACGAAAAGATGCGGTCTGGCCGGTGAAGAGCGGCAACAGGTGCAACTCGTCCGCGATCGGCTGCGGCTTGGGATACACGACGATGTCCACCTCGCGTGATCGCAGCCGCCGCCGATGACGAAAGAACCCGAACGGAAATCGCGTCGATAGCTCGAAACCCGTTACGAGCACGTGTCCGCGCTTTCTGAACATTTGCTCGATGCTTTGTTCGGCAGCGGCGCGATGCGGAATGTACGTGAAGTAAGCCAGCGTGCGTTTCAGGAAGCGGCTGCGCCTGGTCAACTTGCGCGCTTTCCAGTCTGCGGGTCCGCGCGCTTCGACTAAAACAGAAAATGATGGCAAGACGCGCTTTTCGTTTCTGATGGTGACTAAAACCTCTGCCGGTTCGCCGGCAAAGATGTGATCCGGGAAACGCGCTGAGACTGTCAGGTCACGCAGCGTCAACCTTGCGGCCGCCCAGGAAACAAAAAGAGTCGAGAGCATGATCGAGAACACCAAAAACAAAAGATTGTTTCCGGTGTTCCAGGCCGCCAGGGCAACCACCACGAGGATGACGATGAAGATGACGCCGCCAGTGGTGACTTCGAGTGGCAAACCGCGACTCGCAACTTCGGCATAAGCCGAGCGCGCCAGCGGCGGCACCACCAGAATCGTTATCAACAGCGCGAACAGCAGCGACGCAATCGCACCCATTCCCGCTAGGCCGGGCTCTGCCAGGTGGCGCGCGAAGATGGTGAAGAACGCAGTGGCAACTCCACCGAGAACGAGGAGCGTGCCGAGAATTGTGTTGCGCCAGCGAGAGACAAAGGATGAAGGATGAGGGATGAAGGATGAAGGCTTCACTTCAGACTGATCTTTCATCCTTCATCCTTCCGCCTTCATCCTTGCCTACAACGGCACGCTCACCGTCTTCAGAATCTCGTGCAACACCGCCTCAGCTTCTTCGCTGCGTCGCATCGCCGACGAATAGCGTGAGCTGACCGTGAGGCGATGCGCAAATACGGGGACTACGAGTCGTTTGACGTCGTCAGGAATGCAAAACTCTCGTTCTTCCGTGAGCGCCAACGCCTGCGCCGCGCGAAACAATGCGAGAGTGCCGCGCGGGCTCACGCCCAGATCGAGCATTTCCGAAGTTCGCGTCGAAGCAACGATTCTCATCAGGTAATCGACAATCGCGTCATCGACCGAAACCTCCGCGACCGCTCTTTGCAGATCCAGAATCTCTTCGGCAGTCATGACCGTCTGGGTTTGCTCGAGCGGATCCTCGTGCTCGCGATCGCGCAGCATCTGCTTCTCGTCAACCGCGCCGGGATAGCCAATCCGCAAACGCAACATGAATCGATCGAGCTGCGACTCAGGCAAAGGATAGGTCCCGTGATGCTCGATCGGATTCTGCGTTGCCATCACGATGAATGGTTGCGGCAAAGAGTGTGTCACGCCTTCAACGGTGACGTGGCGTTCGGCCATCGCCTCAAGCAAAGCTGACTGTGTCTTTGGCGTCGTGCGGTTGATCTCGTCGGCGAGAATGACGTTGGCGAAAATCGGCCCCGGCCGCCATTCGAAAGTCGAGGAACTCTGATCGTAAACCGACAAGCCGAGCACGTCTGACGGCAGCAAATCCGACGTAAACTGAATTCGCTGGAACGAACAGTCGAGCGCGCGAGCGAGCGCGTGGGCCAAAGTCGTCTTGCCGACGCCGGGAACGTCTTCAACCAGAAGATGGCCACCGGCCAGCAACGTGACGATTGCGAGCCGCACGGCCTCTGGCTTGCCGCGAATCACCCGCTCAATTTCGCTCTGTAGCAGGTTGACTTTTTCTGCCGCGTTGACGCGCGGGGCGTCCGCTGGGCGAAGCTGCCTCATAGACACGCCATTTTACATACAAGTTAGCGCTGTCGCTATGTGAGGTTCAGATCGTTCGCGTCTGGCACGTAGATTCTCGGAATGGTAATATCTGCGCGTAGAACTGAGGCTGGCGTAGCTTCTTTTCGGAACTCATGACGCGGCGCGTCGTTTTTAGCAAAGGACGATTTATGAATAACACCCTCAAATCACAACGTCGTCAGCGCGGCTTTACGCTCATCGAGTTGATGATCGTGATCGCAATTATTGGAATTCTTATTGGCGCGGCGGTGGTCGGCTGGCGAGCCGCAACCCGGGCCGGCAATGAAGCGGCAACGATCCAGAACATGAAAACTATCGCCGCAGTCCAAATCCAGTACTACAACATGCACGGTCGAACGTTTGCGACATTTGAGCAGCTCACTAAGGAGCAGTTTCTCAGCTCGAAGTTTGCAGGGAATCCGCCCGTGGCCGATGGCTACCTCTACACGCTGAAACTCACGCCTAAGACGGCAAACTCAACATCGTCATATACCCTAAATGCCGATCCCGTGGACGAAGGTTCGGGCACTAACCACTTTTACATCGATTCCGCCGACAGCAGCATTCACTTCAACGCCACACAGCCCGCAGCGCCCGGCGATCCAGTGCAGTAATGATCGCAGCCGGTTAATTGCGGAAGCTTCCGACAGTGCAATCCAAACAAGCTTGGTTCTCACATGCCACTGTTCTTTAGATGGTAGCGGTTGAGGTCGTAGTCGCGATCGATATCCACGAGACTGATCTTTCCCAGAGCCATCGAAATGTCGACCAAAGAGAATTCACACGCTGGTGCAATTCCCCTGGCCGAAACCATCTTCCCAAACTGATTCTCAGCCACGGCTTCGGCGGCACGGGCTCCGAACATCAACCCCATGATGCGATCAATTGCGCTCGGCGGACCGCCGCGTTGCGGATGACCCAATATGACCGCCCGAGATTCGTAGGGAGTGTCGCGGGCAATTCTGCGGGCCAACACGTCGCCGATGCCTCCCAGACGTGCGTGACCAAAGGCGTCGTGACGGTCGTCAAGAGTAATTAGCTCACCCTCCTCGGCGCGTGCTCCTTCGGCGACAACAATCACCGCATACCGTGGGCGCTGATTTGGCCCTCGACTAAGTCCCGGCTTGCCAAGTCGATCTTTCAGCAGACGAAAAACGCGTTCGTATCGAAAAGGGCGCTCCGGTATGAGAATAATGTGCGCCTGACCAGCAACGCCGGACCACAACGCGAGGTGACCCGCGTGGCGTCCCATCACTTCTATGATCTGTACCCAGCCGTGCGAACCGGCGGGCGTCCGGGATCGCTCGATGACTTCAGATATGTTGCGCAGCGCGGTGTCAAACCCAAGAGTATAATCAGTGCCGGCGATGTCCTTGTCGATTGTCTTCGGAATTCCGATCACACATACGCCAGATTGAGCGAGCTTTGCGGCAACGCCGAGCGTGTCCTCGCCTCCGCAGACCACGACTGCTTCAAGCGCTAGCTTTTCAAGGTTTTCGATTACTTCCCCGGAGCGATCTTGAAAGCCGCCCTCATCCATTGGCTGCCGGAATGGATTGGTCCGCGAAGACCCGAGATTCGTTCCGCCATCGCGATCCCACCGCCGCACCGTTTCGCGATTTAAGGGTAGAACATCGGGCCGAGGATTCAACAAACTTCTCCAGCCGTCGAATAAGCCAAAGACCTCCAGGCCAAGTTCCGACCCACGATAAACCAGACCCTTGATTGCCGGGTTCAAGCCAGGCGCATCACCGCCACCTGTAAGCACGCCAACTCGCATCCCGCTACCACCTGAATAAAAAGTCATGAACTAGAATAAGCCGAGCGTGGCTAACATGTTCTCATTGCGGGAACGATGCTGTCGAATGATTATTGCCGCAAACTCAGAGCTTCATAATCAGAATTGCTCAGGCCAATCGATCTGGACGATAATTTGCCGCTCATACTTATGCGAACCAGAGTCATGATCCTGACAGTCCTCTTCTTCGCACAGTCGGGGGCGCAATTTCGGGCCAGTGCGCAAGCCCGATCCCAAGCCGCGATGCAAAGCACAAGTTCGTCCTCAATATTCGGAGAGGTTGGTGCGCAGGACGGGCTCAGATTTCAGCACTACAACGGTATGACTGGAAAGTTCTATCTACCTGAGATCACAGGTAGTGGCGCAGCGCTGCTCGATTTTGATAACGACGGTGACTTCGATGTTTTCGTTGTGCAAGGAAGCGTGCTTGAACCCGGCACGAAACCCGGCGACACATTGTTCCCTTGGCGCGGGGCAGACTCACCAAGAGGAAGGTTGTTCCGAAATGAACTCGTGGTTGCCAAAGACGGCAGCCGGACGCTCAAGTTCACCGACGTAACGGAACAGAGCGGCATCATGGCCAACGGGTACGGAATGGGCGCGGCGGCCGGGGACATCAACAACGACGGCTGGCCCGATCTTTACCTCACCAACCTCGGTCACAACCAGATGTACATCAACAAAGGAGACGGAACGTTTGTCGATGTCACGTCCAAATCCGGGACGGACGATCCGCGCTGGAGTACGAGCGCGTCCTTTGTAGATTATGATCGGGATGGCTGGCTTGATCTGATGGTGCTGAACTATGCCGATTTTTCGGTTACCAACAGCCCCACCTGCTACGCTGCGACGACCGCGAGGGATTACTGCACGCCGAGAGTTTTTCGCGCTCCCGGTAATCGGCTGTTTCACAACAAAGGCAGCGGAGTTTTTGAAGACGTGACCGTGGCCGCACGAGTAGACAAAGAATACGGTCACGGGTTGGGTGTGGTCAGTGCGGATTTTGATCTCGATGGCTGGCCGGACATCTACGTCGCGAATGATGGCGATCCCAACCAACTCTGGATTAATCAGAAGAACGGCACGTTCAAGAACGAAGCGCTCTTGGCCGGCGCCGCCGTAAACAGAGATGGAAAAGCAGAGGCCGGCATGGGCGTCGATGCCGGAGATTTTGACGCCAACGGAACCGAAGACATCTTCGTGACTCACTTGATGGATGAGACCCACACGCTCTACACAAGTTTGGGAGACGCGTTGTTCGAGGACCGCACTCGCGAGGCGGGCCTGGGAATGCCCGGAAGTCGGTTCACCGGCTTCGGCACGTTGTTCTTCGATTATGACAACGATGGCTGGCTTGATCTGCTGGTGGTGAATGGAGCAGTTCAACTGTTGCCGGAGTTGACCCGTAAGGGAAACCCTTTTCCTTTGGGACAACCGAATCAGCTCTTCCACAATGATGGGAACAGTAAGTTCATCGAGGTATCCGAGCAAGCGGGCGAGGCCTTTCAATTTCTCGAAGTCAGTCGTGGCGCCGCTTTCGGTGATATTGACAACGATGGTGACACGGACGTCCTCGTTACAAATAATAACGGCCCGGGAAGGCTGCTTCTGAATCAGATTGGCAATCGAAACCATTGGTTGGGATTGCGTCTGATCGGCAAGGACAATCGCCGCGATATGTTGGGTGCGCGTGTCGAGGTTATCGTTGCGAAGAACAAAACTCTGTGGCGGCGAGCAAGAACTGATGGTAGCTATCTTTCGGCGAATGATCCCCGCGTGCTCGTAGGTTTGGGCAGCGCTGACCATGTGGACCTCATCCGCGTGCACTGGCCCGATGGAAGCGTAGATCAGTGGAAGCAAGCGCGGGTCGGTCAATACACTACGCTGAGGGAAGGCACAGGCCCGGAGCAGAAATGAACGTGCTGGTCGAGAAAGGCATGACTCGCCGTCTTCCAAGGTGGGGATGTTATTTGGCGGTGCTGATTATCTCTTCTCCGTGGTTGGAAGCCCGGTCGCAGAACGTTGCGCAGGCCGGCAATTTCTTGCCGCCACCGGGAGCCAACCTTGTACCTGTGCATTGGCCTGACCTAACGAAGCTGGAAGCAGAAGTGCGCGAACAATTGGCGTCGTTACAAGGCGCGCTTGCCACAGCCGTAAAGAATCCCAAAGCGACCGAGGCAATGCTCAGCGAGGCCTATGGCACGATGGGAAAGAATTATCAAGCTTATTCGCTCAACGCTCCCGCGCGAGAGTGTTATCTCAACGCAGTTCGTCTGGCGCCGCAAGACTTTCGCTGGGTCTATCTACTCGGCACGCTGGATCAGGAAGAGGATCGGGCTGACGACGCCATCCGACGCTATCGCGTCGCTCGTTCTTTGCGACCTGACTATGTAGCTGTGCCGGTAAATCTCGGGAACATTTACCTGCAATTGAACCGACAGCAAGACGCGATCGAGAATTTCAAGGCAGCCTTGGCAATCGATGGCAACTGTGCGGCCGCGCTCTACGGGCTGGGCCAGATCGCTCTGTCTCAACGAAGTTATGCTGAAGCGGTCAACTATTTTGAAAAGGCGCTGGCGCTGACGCCCGGCGCTAATCGGATCCACTACTCGCTGGCCATGGCTTATCGTGGTCTCGGTAACACGGAAAAGGCGAAGTCCCACTTAACGCAACAGGGAACAGTAGGCGTGCGCGCGAACGATCCGCTGGTGGATGGCCTACAAGAGTTGATCAAGGGAGAGCGCACCCATCTGATTCGCGGCAAGCTGGCGGTCGAATCGCGAAGGTATGCAGAGGCGATTGAAGAGTTTCGCAAGGCGCTCGCGTCAAACCCTGATAGCGTTACCGCACACGTCAACCTGGGAGCAACTCTCATTCAGACTGGAGACCTGACGAGCGCCGCCGAGCAATTTGAACAGGCTTTGCGTGTCGATCCGAAGAACACAAACGCACATTACAATTTGGCTATCCTGTTGGCGAGAGAAAATAAGCATGAAGCAGCGGTCCCCCACTTACAATTCGTCGTCAACGCCGATCCGAGTGATCTCAGTGCGCGGTTTTTCCTGGCCCAGGAACTACTCAGGTCCAAGCGACTGGAAGAGGCGCTCGCGGAATTTTCTCGGGTGGTCGAAGCCGACCCAAATAACGAAGAAGCATTGCTCGAGCAAGTGAAACTTCTACTGCAGAAGCGCCAGTACAAACAAGCACTGTACAGCCTGAAACGTGGCCATGAGCAATATCCGCAGAAGGGTCAGACGGTGTTGATGCTCGCTTATTTACTCGCGACCTCGCCCCAATATGATTTGCGTGATGGGGCCGAGTCGCTGCGACTCGCCCAGATAATTTATGACGCGACTGGTTCGCTCGAACACGGCGCACTTGTCGCGATGGCGCTGGCTGAACTAGGACGATGCTCCGAAGCAGCCGAGTGGCAGCGACGAATAATCGCCGCGGCAGAGCAGGAGCACAGGACAGGCATCATGCCAAAACTCAATTCGGACCTGAAGCTCTACGAAGCTGGGCCACCATGTCGGCCGCCGCCTGAAACTCCGAGTTAGGCAGGTCAAAAGTAATCAAATTGCATCACCTGATCAAACGTGTCGCTATCCTCATCACGCTGGTTTGTGTAAGCGCGGCAGCTCAGCAACCACACACTCTCACTGGAGACGTAAGGTTCCACAAGAACTTTCATTCGAAGATTCTGAGTAACAATCGCGATGTAATCGTCTATCTACCTCCCGGCTACGACGTGAACAAACGTCGGCGTTATTCAGTTCTCTACATGCACGATGGCCAGAACATCTTCGATGGCGCGACGTCTTTCATTCTCGGACAGGAGTGGCTCGTTGATGAAACCGCTCAGATGCTGATCTCTGCCGGCAAGATCGAACCGCTCATTATTGTCGGCATCTACAACACCGGCGTGGAGCGTGCCAACGAGTACACGGCGGCTGAAGATCCGAAATACAAGGTCGGTGGTAGAGCTGAACTGTACGGTCGCATGCTCGTGGAAGAGTTGAAGCCATTCATCGATTCGACCTATCGGACGCTGAAAGGCGCAAAACATACCGGGCTGGGCGGTTCTTCACTAGGCGGTCTGGTGTCCCTCTACCTCGGATTAAGGTATCCCAATGTTTTCGGCCGAGTGGCGGTCGTTTCTCCTGCTGTCTGGTGGGCAGACAATCAGATTGTGCATTACACCCAGGCGCTTCCGGGAAAGCCCCCACTGAGGATTTGGCTGGACATCGGCACCAAAGAAGGCCGCGACGAGAAAGAAGCGCAGAATACGACAAACAGCGCCCGGCTTCTGCGCGACACTCTAATAAAAAAAGGTTGGAAGATGGGAAAGAACTTGACGTATCTTGAAGCCGAAGGAGCCGAGCATAACGAACGCGCCTGGGCCGCGCGCGTCGGGGCAATCCTCGAGTTTCTGTTTCCGAAGAAATAGACAGATTGGACGGAGCGTCACGAATGGAAAATGTGCTGACTCAAACTACTGCTCAGACCACGAATAGCATCCGGCGTCGATTATTCTGGCCGGCGCTTACGGTTTTGCTCTTGCTCTCAATCGCGTTCGTAGTCATCCCGGTATTTCTCATTCAGCCTTTTCGGGCGCAGACACAACGAGCGCTTGAAGTCTCTTACATTCTCCGTGATTGGTCGCCGCTGGTTACGATCATCGTTTTTGTTTCCGCCGCTCTGTTGGTGATTTGGCAATGGTCGCGCGCGCGCCGTTGGTGGCGCAAGGCGCTCATGGTGAGTGTGCTCGTGCTGCTGCTGCCGCCGGTGTGGTTTGCACGCCAGAATCATTTCGAGTGGATGTTCAATCCACTAACGCAGCGTAACTACGTCAAATCAGCGGACGCAACTTTTGTCCGCGACTCAGACATGGTGCTCGCGGTCAAAATCAATGATGAGGCCGTGGCTTATCCGGTGCGTCTGATGGCTTATCACCACCTGGTGCAGGACGTGGTTGGCGGCACGCCGATCTGTGCCACTTATTGAACGCTTTGTCACACCGGTCTGGTGTGGGAGACAACCGTTGACGGCCGCGTACTTCACTTTCATCTCGCCGGCATCAACAACCAGAACTTCATCATGAAAGATGAAGAGACAGGTTCATGGTGGCAACAGGTGACAGGTGAAGCCATCTTTGGTCCGCTGAAAGGCAAACGTCTCCGTCCAGTACTCATGGACGAGTTGAGCTTTGCGACGTGGAGACGCGAACAGCCGTACGGCCGAGTATTGCGTCCGGATGAAAGAATCGCCGCCCAGGGAAAGTATGCGCCACCGGATTGGGAGGAGCGCATGTTAAAGGTTCCCGTGGCCGCTCAAGTGAAGGTGCCGGCGCTGGGCCAGCGCGAACTAATCGTCGGCATAACAGCTAACAACGCATCATGTGCCTATCCGTTTACGGCCTTGCAAAAGCAAAATCCGATCGTCGATAAACTGGGAGGTGTGCCGCTATTGATCGTCCTGGCCGAAGACGGGAAATCGGTGCGCGCTTTTGATCGAACTATTGAAGGCGGCGAACGGGAATTCTTCCTCAAACCACATTCCTCTCCGCTGCGATTGATTGACGAAAAAGGCACCGAATGGGACTTTACCGGCACTGCGTTGAACGGAGAGTCGCCGGGCAAGCGGTTGACGAAGATTCCGGTGCTTAATGACTATTGGTTTGATTGGAAGACTTATCACCCTAAGACACTCGTGTACACACTCGGAGAAAAATGAGGATTATTTTTCGCAGCGCCGTGAGGCTGTCGCTGCCGGCCGCCCTGTTTGTTTTTGTCAGTTCCTCGGGTAACTCGATCCAAGCCACCACAATAGTTGTCGCGCGGACCGCAAACGAAATAGTCATCGGTGCGGACAGCAAGGTTACAGATGCATACGGCGGCGACCTGAAAAAGCAGTCCTGCAAGATCCTTCAAATACGTAACCTGCTTTTGGCCTTTGAAGGATTCACAGTTGATCGACGGACGGGCTTCAATATTCCGGATATTGCGAGGCAATCTTTGCAATCAAAGGGGGCGGCCACCGCGGCAGAGAAGGTCGGCGTTCTCACGGGACTTCTTGTCTCGAAACTTTTTGATGAGCTGCCATCCGTGCAAAAGCACGAACCCGAGGCGTATCACATTAAATTCTCCGGCGGTCGAATCTTCCTCAGCATCGTCATCGCGGGTTTCGAAAAAGGCCGTCCCTTGCTTTTTGTCCGGCACTTCCGAGCTGTGCAAGTCGATCCTGAGCGGATTGGTGTCAGCATCCTGCCGGATGATTGTCTGAGCAACTGTCAGGGCGAGGTTGTCACGAGGTTCCTTGGTGAGACCGCAGCGATCGACGGTCTGCCAGACGACACAACCGGGTTCTGGCAGCCGGGATTGGTGGCCGGCGTGCGCCAACTAATCGAGACAGAAATCAGTGCCCGCAGTGAATATGTTGGGCCGCCTATAGATATTGTGCGAATCAATAAACGCGGAGTTTCGTGGATTCAAAGAAAGAGAGAATGCAGTGGCGCGCAAACCGGGAGAGCCCGCTAGCTCTGGGCGTTAACTGCTGCTAGTCCGGAAACTAATCCCTGCCCACGCCCAACGCATCCGTCACGCGATTGATGTAGTTAAACCACGACGCGATCAAAGTGATCTGGAGGATAGCTTTGTCATCAAACCCGTTCGCTCGCAGTCCTTCGTGATCGTTCGCCGAAATCCGGGTGGCATCACGCGTCAATTGCGAGACGTAATCAAGCATCGCTTTGTCCTGTTCGGAAATCGGCGCGATGCGATAATCGTCCTGCAGCGCCTTTACCAATTCGTCGTCGAGGGTAACGCGACGCAGAAACTCTGCGTGAGATTCGATTCAATAATGACAGCGGTTCGCGACTGAGACGACGGTGGTAATCATCTCATGTTGCCGTCGCGTCAGCGGAAGGTCTGGCGACATCAACACGCCGAAAGTCGCGAACGCGTGATGCAGAGCGTCTGGGATTAGGCTGTGCGAAGCCACGATGCCCGATGTCTGCCCGTCGGGTGTCGGATGAATCGGCTCAACATATTCGATTGGATACAGCGCGCGTTGCGCTTCAACCGCCCGAAGAACTCTTTCGTCCTCATCGATTGGGATAGTTTTGATCCAGGTCATCGGATTCCGAGTTACTTCAACTCAAACGCTTTGGAATGGCCGGTGTCTATCATGGTTCCTTGTTTCGGCGATGCGCCTTTAACCACATACTGAAACGTCCGCATTCCTGGATCGTAGTTGTTCTGCGGTACCAGAACGTTCACAACGTAACCGTTCGCGGTACGGTTCACGCGAATCACCGTTCGCCGAAACGCTCCATGCTCATAATTCAAACTCGTTCCGTCGTCGTCGTACAGCAAAGTGGACGCCGATCCTCTTTCATCAGGGTAGATGTCGAAGGTAATCTTGTCGACTCGTCTTTCACCCACGTATTTTAGTTCTGGTCCCTTTGCGATGACTGCGCCGCCGCGCACAAACATCGGCACAGTTTCCAGCGGCGCATCAACTCGAATCATCGTCCCGCCATCATATTTCTTGTTCGTCCAGTAGTCGTACCATATTCCTTTCGGCAGGTATACCAGCCGTGAGGTGATGTCAGGTTTGACGATAGGCGCGACCAATAGATCTTCGCCAATCATAAATTCATCGTCGAGGTTGTAAGTGTTCGGATCATCCTGATAATTCAGCATCAGCGGTCGAAACAACGGCACGCCGGTGCGATGCGCCTCTTCCAAAGTCGTGTAGAGAAACGGCAACAACTGATAACGCAGCTTGAGATACTTGCGAATGATGTCTTCGTAGTACTTGCCGAAGCGCCAGGGTTCCTGATCGTAACCATCGACCGCGTGATGATTGCGAAAGAACGGCGCCAGAAAACCAATCTGGTAAGACCGCACCAGAAATTCGCCATTCGCGCGACCGATAAAGCCACCGACGTCGCTGCCGACGAATGGTTCTCCGGACAAGCCGAGCGTCGTGAACATCGGCACGTTCAGCGCCAACGCATCCCAGTTGCTGATCGTGTCCCCCGTCCACATCGTCGAGTAGCGCTGAATGCCGGCGTAACCCGCGCGCGTGATCACGAATGGTCGTCGGTCGGGCTGCAGACGCGCCAGACCTTCGTAAGTCGCACGCGCCATCAGCAGCGCGAAGACGTTGCGATTTTTTGCATGCGTCGATTTTTCGCCTTCATCGTAACTGACGACATCGAGTTGGTTCTTGCCGGTTTGATCGATGAAGTCGGCTGGCTCGTTCATGTCATTCCAGATGCCGGCGATGCCGTTGTCCGTGTATGCGCGATGGAGGTCGCCCCACCAACGCCGCGCCTCCGGCAGAGTGTAATCAACGAACACGCTGTCGCCCGGCCACACTCGCGGAACAAACAGTTTGCCGCTCTTGCGATGCTGAAAATAATTGCCGGCCACGCCTTGATCGAAAACGTAATAACCCTCGTTCTGTGGCTGAAGCTCTGGTTTTGATGAATCGGTCGGTGGCGCATTCTCGGCAGAAGGTTGATACTTCACACCCGGATCGACGATGACGATTGTCTTCACGCCTTGCTTCAGCAGTTTGTCAGTCAAGGCCTTCGGATCAGGAAAGCGGCTCGGGTCAAAAGTAAAAACCCGGTAACCATTCATGTAATGAATGTCCAGATAGATCACATCCAGCGGCAAATCGCGTTCGCGATATTCGCGCACAACTCGTTCAACCATCGTGTCCGGATAATAGCTGTAACGACATTGCTGAACCCCGAGCGCCCATAGCGGTGTCAGAGGCATGTGACCCGTGAGATCTGCGTAACGACTGACAATCTTTTTGATCGAAGGGCCGTAGAAAAAGTAGTAGTTCAGCTCGCCGCCTTCCGCGCCAAACCAAATGCGCTCCTGCGAGAGCCGGCCAAAATCAAAATAGCTGCGATAGCTGTTGTCGAAAAATATCCCGTAAGCGACGCCGTCTTGCAATCCCAGATAAAACGGAATTGTTTGATAGATCGGATCGCGGCCTTGCATGTAACCGGGCGTGTCTGAATTCCAATTCACAAAAAAGCCGCGACGTTTGTCCAGGTGCGCAGCCTTCTCGCCCAAGCCGTAAAAGTGTTCGTCAAAGTCGAGCTTCTTCGACGCCGCGATGAATTTCCCGGCGCTTGGATCGAATTGAATCGGCGCCAGCTGCCCCTTCGCGTCGTACGCCATCGGTTGCTCGTCGGCGTTGATGGATTTGTGTGTACGCGCGTCGCGGAAATCGATCAGTAAAGGCGATCGGCGCACAACGGCTTCGACTTCCGACGTCGAAATTGTGATTGCGTCGGTCGTTTCGCTGATCGTCCAGGACGGGGTCTGCCAATCCTCTTTCGCGATCGCCCAGGAATGATCTTTATTGGGAATTGGTTTTGCGAATGACGCCCGAACACGAATCAAATCCGGCGCGAGAACGGTCAATTGAACCTGCGATTTGTCGCTGCAATTCAGCGTGATTCCCTTCTCGGTCTTAACGAAGCTGGTTACCGTCCCGATCCTTTCCAATCTCGTGATATCGATCTCCTGGCCGTGTCCGACCAACGAGAATGCCAGCAGCCCTAATACAATTGCGATGGTTCGTTTCATAAAAATTGCTCACAACGTGCGGACAAGTCCACCCTCTAAACCCACTACGGTTATAAACTACCGCAAAACGCGAGTTTCGCCGCACCTAACAAACCTGCATCGTCGCCGCACTCGGCGCGCACAATTTTCACTTGAGCGGCCGGCAGCGGGAACGCGCGTTCAGCGACTTGATGGTTCATGTCTTTTTCGAAGAGGTCCCATCCATTCACGACGCCGCCGCCAATTACGATCATCTCCGGGTTCAGAATGTTTATCAGATTTGCCAGCCCGATTCCCAGATAGACACCCATGCGCCGAAAAACTTCGAGCGCCAGTTCATCGCCCTGAACTCCGGCGCGATGAACCTGCTCTGAAGTCAATGCGTCTTCTCTGGCCAAAACAGAATCGGGATATCGCGGTCGTGCTTCGCGCGTCATGCGCACGATTGCCGTCGCCGAGGCATAGACTTCCAGACAACCACGGCTGCCACACATGCACGCGACACCTCCAAAAGGATCGACGCACATGTGACCAATCTCAGCCGCTGAGTCGTTCACGCCATGCCACAGTTTGCCGTCCAGGATAATTCCGCCGCCGACGCCCGTGCCGAGCGTGACGCACACAATGGTTCGACGCCCGCGGGCTGCGCCCTGCCACATCTCACCGACGGCGGCGGCGTTCGCATCGTTCTCGAGCATCGCCGGCAAGTGCAGCGCGCGCGTCAACGTCTCAGTTAAGTGAAACCCATCAAGGCACGGAAGGTTGGGCGCTTTCACGATTGCGCCTGCGGCAACGCTTACTGAGCCGGGAGCGACAACTGAAATAGCCGAGAGAGTTTGACCTGCGGCCGCTGCTTCTGCCTGGCATTTCTGAGCAGCGCACAAGATCGCATCGACAATCTGCTGCGGAGAATCAGCCGCCGGAGTTTGTTGTTTTGAACGGAATTGAATGTGGCCCTCGCCGTCGATGGCGGCAGCGCGCAGATGCGTGCCGCCGAGATCGACAGCGAAGACAAGATCAAAATTCGCTTTTCCAGCAACAGTCATTGAGAACCATTCGTCTAAGGTTTCAGGCGACGCGCGAAGATGCGATAGCCCCAGGCATCGATGGCGATTGAAGGTAACGAATTAATCCGCGTGCGCGCAGCCCGCTCCGGCGCCGGCGCATCGGGCGGCAGCGGGCGCCCAACGTCCGGCGTGACATCCTGAAATGTTTGACCGTTGGTGACTTCTATTGATCCGAAGAACGGCCGATTCGAAAAATTGATCGTGACGAGAATCTCTTCGTCCCTTATGCGCCGCATGTACGAGACCACGCGAGACTCATCAGAATTCCGCCGCCATTCCATCGAGCCGTTGCGCAGCGCATCGTGCTGATTTCTTAACGCGATGATTTGTTTGTAGAACCGTTGGAATTCAGGCCGACGTTCAGCGATGGCCCAAAAAATCGGCAGCTTCTCGAACAATGCGGGCGCGCCTGATTCAGTCGTGTCGCCGACTTCCATGCCGTTGTAAATCAGCGGCACCCCATCAACCGTGAACATGAAAGCTGACGCGGCCAACGCCGCCGGTTCGCCAAAGCGCGCGATGGCCCGGCGCTCGTCATGATTGTCTGAGAAGCGCATGTGCAGCGCGCCACGCGGCCATTCGTTGAATTCTTTTTCCCAAGCGTCGCGCAAATCCGAAGCACGCGTCCGGCCCTGCAGAACATCCGTCAGCGCGCTGTGCAAAGGCCAGGAGTAATCGAGTTCGAATGCTTTGACTTCCAAATCGGGTTTGTGCGCTTCGGCCAACATGAAAATGTCTGGCTTGATTTTGTCGAGTTCCGCACGCGCGTTCTCCCAAAAGTCCGTCGGCACTTCGCCGGCAACGTCGCAGCGGAAGCCGTCGAGATCGAACTCGCGAATCCAGTACTTCAGCATGTCCGTCATGTATTGCCGAAGTTGCAGGTTCGCGTAATTCAATGCGGCGATGTCGAACCAATCGTACGGATAAGTGATGTTGCCTTTCGCGTCGTGCTTATACCAATCGGGTTGTTTCATCAGCACGCTGTCCCAGGCCGTGTGATTCGCGACGATGTCGATGATCACTTTCATCCGGCGCTTATGCGCTTCGGAAATCAGCCGCTTCAGATCGTCCTTCGTTCCGTAGTCGGGATTGATCGCGTAGTAATCACGCACGGCGTAAGGACTGCCGATCGTCCCTTTCTTCTTCTCCTGGCCGATGGGGTGAATCGGCATCAGCCAAAGAATGGTCACGCCCAAATCTTTTAATCGGTCCAATTGAGCGGTGATGCCGTTGAAATTTCCTTCTGGCGAAAAGTCGCGCGGATAAGCTTCGTAAATGACAGCGTCGCGCACCCATTCACGTGGGGACCGAGCTGGCAGTTTCGAGAAATCCTTCGACGGCTGCTGAGCGAGCGCAGGCTCAACACTCAGAAAGACGAGCACAAGCAAGGACACTCGTCCCACTCGCTTCGCAAAGTCTGCGCAGATTTCCTTTAGCTTTAGGCTCATGAGCAATCCGAAAGCGCGCCTATTCTTCATCAATTAGGCCCGTACTCGGCACGGGCTGGGCAGACTCCGGCAGGTTCAGCAGTTCGCTTCGGTCACCCTCAATCACGGCAGCCTCCGGAACATTCTTGTCGGCGGCGTCTTTGACTAACAAAACACTGAGAGCTGCCAGTAAAAGAAATACTCCGCCGGCCATCACGACAAACATGGGCGAGCGCGGATTGTCCGGGCCAAAGATCGATCGAATCACCGGACCAAACGCAAACGACGCAATGATCTCGGGAATGACAATAAAGAAATTGAAGATGCCCATGTAAACGCCCATGCGCGCGCCAGGTATCGCGCCGGACAGAATCGCGTAAGGCATCGCGAGTATTGAGGCCCATGCGATTCCCACTCCGACCATTGTCAACAACAGAATGGTTTTATCGTGAATCACATAAACAGAGAGCAAACCGATGGCTCCACAAATGAGAGCAACGGCGTGGACCATTTTGCGGCTCGTCGCTCGCGCCAAAGGCGGCAGCAGAAACGCCACGATGAAGCACACGATCGAATAAACCGCGAAAGCATTCCCGCCCCAGGCCTGGCCATCGGTGAACCGCGGATCATGTTCGTTCGTCGCGCCAAAAACGTGATAAGAAGTCATCAAGCCGAAAAACATCCACATACAAAACAGACCGAGCCAGGTGAAGAACTGCACCACCGCAAGTTGCTTCATCGTTACGGGCATCTCTCGCAATGCGTGAGTGACTTCTGAAATCGTGGCGCCGACACCTTTGCGTTCCTTGCGCTTACGATTGAACTCCTCCATGTTCTCCGGCGGAAATTCTTTCGTCGTAATCACCGTCCAAAGAACGCAAACCAGGAATGCGACCGCACCGATTTTGAACGAATAGTTAACGCTCGCGGGAATCACAGGTGCCGGCGATGCCGCGTTGGCAGCGCGATCATCGACGTGCATGCGCCGGAAGATGTAAGGCAGGATGTTCGCAAGCGTGGCGCCGATGCCGATAAAGAAACTCTGCATGGCAAACCCGGCCGTGCGCTGATCGACGCTGAGCTTGTCAGCCACGAAGGCGCGAAATGGTTCCATGCTGACGTTGATGTTCGCATCCAGGATCCAAAGCAGACCCGCCGCCATCCATAACACGGGAGAATCAGGCATGAAGAACAGCGCGATGCTGGCGAGAATCGCTCCGGTTAGAAAGTAAGGACGGCGGCGGCCCAGACGATTCCAGGTGCGGTCGCTCATCGAACCAATGATCGGTTGAACGAGCAAACCGGTAACGGGTCCGGCAAGCCAGAGGATCGGCACCTGTTCAGGCTTGGCGCCGAGATAGGTGTAGATGCCGCTCATGTTCGCGAGCTGCAAGCCCCAGCCAAACTGAATCCCCAAGAATCCAAAACTCATGTTCCAGATCTGCCAGAAGCTCATGCGTGGTTTGTTCATGATCGGCCCTCTATGTTGCGTAGATATTGATGTCTTCCAACACCACATTCCGATCCAGCGACAGCGCGTATATCAGCGTGCGCGCCATGTTTGCGACGTGAAGGAATCCAGGTTTTGGTTCTGCGTTCGGCGCTGTGTTTTCCACATCAATCAGTCCCGGACAGAAATTGAAGACGCGAATGTTCGCGCCGGTCTTGCGGCCGTGATCACGCAACGCTTCGGCATAGCCGAGTAGACCAAATTTTGAAGCGCAATACGAAGGCACATCAGCATAGCCGTGTTTGCCGGCTTGCGAAGCCACATTCACGATGTCGCCAAAATTATTGTTCACCATGTGCGGCAGCACAGCGCGTACTAGTTGCATTACGCCGCGCAAGTTCGTCTCCAACACTTTGTCCCAACCAGCGTCGGTAATCTGATCGACAGTTTCCGGAACCGCCAGCCCGGAATTGTTGATAAGTAAGTCGAGCGTTTCCCAACGATCAATCACGTAGCTTACGAGAGATTCGATCTGCGTGAGTTCGCGAATATCGAAGGCAAACGGAAACACGTGCTCAACATGCAGAGCCTCGTTGATTTCTTCAGCCGTCCGCCGCAGAACGTCTTCGCGGCGTGAAGCGATCACAACGGTCGCACCCTCCGTCGCAAGCGCTTCGGTAAATGCTCGCCCAATTCCGGTACCACCGCCGGTGACGATTGCGACTTGATCACTGAGCGGCTTCGTTTTGAAACTCATTTCCTCGACGAAAGCGGCATTTACTTCGCCGTCACAATCGCTGAAGTTCGCGCCGGAATTTGAAGCGTCACCGTCCGATTCGTCACCCGCGCGTCACGCACGTTCCCAAGTCGATCGACGAGAGTCGCACCATTCGCAAGCTTCGTATCTGCGACATTGAATTCGACTGTCGCCGGCTTTGTGTCGTTATTGAAGGCGACAACAACGGAAGAATTGGCCGTGCTGCGCGCGTAAACGTACTGGTGTTCGGTCGCCACCAGGTTGACTAAGTTGCCACGGCGTAGCGGCTCCAATTCCATGCGTAATCGGCCCAGCAGTTTCTGATGTTGGAAGACCGCATCCTGCTTTTTATTCCGAGTGTGAAACGCATCGATGCCGTCTGCCGGAAAGCCTCCGGGAAAATCGCGCCGATTGTCGGGATCGTCGCCGCCTTCCATCGCGATCTCGTCGCCGTAATAAAGTTGCGGCACGCCGCGCATCGTCATGATCAGCGTCTGGGCCATCTTCAGTCCTTCTATGGACGCGTCGGGCTCGCTCATGAATCGCTTTAGATCGTGATTCCCGATGACCGGGACAAGCACCGTCGCGTTCGGGTACAACGGATCGCTGGCCAGAATTCGCGGTAGCTGGCGAATGTCCTGTCCTTCGGCGAAGGCGCGGCGCAGCGGATACATCAGTGGAAAATCAAACAGCGTGTCGAGTCGATCATCAACACCGTCGTAGCGGACGCGGCCGCCCTGAAAAAATGAGGTGTGCGCCACGTCGCCGTCGAGCACTTCGCCGACAACGTTCATGTTTGGATACTCGCGCTTGATCGCAGCCATCCACGGTCGCCAGAAAGTTCGCGGCACGTATTGAAATGTGTCCTGGCGAATCGCATCGATGCCGGTGACGCCAATCCACCACAGGGTGTTCTGAATGATGTAGCGCGCCACTTCCAGATCGTTTTGATTCAGATCGGGAAGAATATCGACGAACCAGCCGTCGAGCGTCTCCCGCGACACTTGTGATGTCGCATGGGGATCGCGTACGGACCACGTCTGCCAAACGTTTGCGAGATGCTGTTGCTGCGTGCCGTTGAACCAGGTCGGCGTTGGTGGATCGTTCACCCACGGATGATAAGGACCGGTGTGATTTGCAACCTGATCCTGAATCACTTTGATTCCCAGCTTGTGCGCGGCATTAACCATCTCGCGCAGCGTCGCCAGTGTGCCGAAGTGTTCCTCGACGCCGTAAAAATCGACTGCGCCGTAACCGTGGTAATCAGTGATCTTTCGCTTCGGCTCGCCGGCGCGATCCGGATACTGCTCGCGTTCGTTCAGGTGATTGACGTTGTCGTACCACGGCGTCAACCAAATGGCCGTGACGCCGAGGTCTTTCAAGTAGGGCAAGTGCGCAATGATGCCTTCAAAATCCCCGCCGTGGTAGTAGCGCGTCTTTGAACGATCATAAAGGCCGCGCGATTCTGGCGGATCATTGTTCGAACGATCGCCGTCACTGAAACGATCTGTCATGATCAGGTAGATCACGTCCTCGGTAGTGAAGCCCTGAAATCGGCCCGTGCGCGAGAGTGGCGAGTAAATTTCAAACGGCACGTCAACTGAACCGCCCGGCGTCTTAATCCTGAGGCTCCTCGCCCCCCGTTTTGCTTGCGGCGTTATTCGCACGTCCACGAAAACATAGGTCCCCGCTGCGTTGACCTTCGCCGGGCCGGCAACTAAACCCGCGCCGGGTGCTTGCACAGTCGCGCCTTGGAGATTATTTCCGCGAATGAGAACGCGAACCGGATTGATCGAGTGATTCGCCCACCAGCCCGGCGGCTCGACTTTGGTGACCCGCGGCGTGGTTTGCGCGATTGTGAGTTGAGAAGCAGCGACCAGAACGGCGACGGCAAATAATAATTGAACTACAGAGGACACAGAGGACTTCGCACCGCAAGCAAAGTAATTACGGTTTCCGCATGAATGTGCGTCCCGAATCAATCGCATTTCTCGCTCTCCTCGCCTTCAGGAACTCGCCCGTAGAGATCGGTCAAGTCTCGCAATCGCGCGGCTAATTCATCCGAAATAGAATTCGCGTTGAACCGCCACAGCCAGTTTCCTGATGTGCTGTTCGGCAGGTTCATCCGGGCTTCGGTTCCCAGTCCGAGCACGTCCTGCATCGGAACGATTGCCGTGTTCGCGACTGAAGCAAGCACCGCGCGGATGAAATCCCAGTGAATCTCTTTGCCCTTTGTGTTCAGGTATTTCATGCAGAACTGGCGCTCGCATTCGATCTGCTTGACGGTGCGCGTCGAGCCTTCGCCTGCGACGCTCCGGAACCACCCGCCAGTCGTGTCGTTGTCGTGCGTTCCGGTGTAAACGACCACGTTGCGGTGATAGTTGTGCGGCAGGTCGATGTTCTTCGTGTCGCTGCTGAATGCGAACTGCAAAATGCGCATGCCGGGAAAACCAAAATCGTCCCGTAGTTTCTCAACGTCCGGCGTGATGACGCCCAGGTCTTCCGCGATAATCGGCAACTCGCCGAGCGCTTTTCGAATTGCGGTGAACAGTTCGCGGCCCGGCGCTTCCACCCAGCGTCCGCGCTCCGCCGTCGTGTCGCCGCCGGGAATTTCCCAACACGCGGCGAACCCGCGAAAGTGATCGATGCGCGCGACGTCCACCATCTGCAAAGCAGCGCGCACCCGCTCAATCCACCATTTGAAACCGTCCGTCCGCATGCGCTCCCAATTGAACAGCGGATTGCCCCAGTACTGACCAGTCTTACTGAAATAATCCGGTGGCACGCCCGCAACGACAGTGGGCGTTCCGTCCGAGTTGAGCTTGAACTGATCGGGATTCGTCCACACATCCGCCGAGTCATGCGCGACAAAAATCGGAATGTCGCCAACGGCCTCTATCCCGCGGCGATTGCAATACGTCTTCAGCTCAAACCACTGCCTGAAGAAAAGAAACTGATAGAACTTCTGCGCTTCGACTTGCTCGTGAAGCTCTTTTCGCGCGCGCGCCAGAGCCGCCGGTGTGCGCCGCACAAGTGAAGGCTCCCATTCGTACCAGGGCGTGCCACCATGTGCATTCTTCAGCGCGCGAAATAATGCATAGTCGTCGAGCCACGACGAATTCTGCTCGCCAAACGTTTCGAACTCGCTGCGGAACTCTGTGTCAGTGGTGCGCTGATAGTTCGCGAAAGCCTTCGCCAGAACGGCCTCTTTCGTTCCGTGCACCGCGGCGAAATCGACTTTGGCGCCTGGCAACGCTGGCAAGCTCGCGAGATCGCTTTTGCTGATCAGTCCTTGTTTGAAGAGACTCTCAGGACTAATCAACAGCGTGTTGCCCGCGAATGCTGAATAACAAGCATAAGGCGAATCGCCGTAGCCGGTTGGGCCAAGCGGCAGAACCTGCCAGAGACTCTGTCCGCTGGCGATTAGAAAATCCGCGAAGTGGTAGGCCTCGTCACCGAGATCGCCAATGCCGTGCGGACCGGG
>DASYTZ010000229.1:0-24051 GCA_036001745.1 Pyrinomonadaceae bacterium | reverse complement strand
CCATCAAAAAGATGTTCTTGCCTTTCTGCGCGCGCAGACGTTTCGCGAATTCTTTGATTGGTTCTTTGACGAATTCAAAACCGGGCAGGACTTTCTTCGGCGGTTTGTGCGAAAACGCGTAGTGCTTGATGTCGCCCATGGCCGGCGGGGCCTTGCCTTCTTTTACAAACTGCACGACAAAGTCATACGTCTTCCGGCCCAACAGAATCGTATCGATCGATTTCCAGAACTCGCCCATACCGTAGTTGCCTTTCGGCCGCGGACGATCGAGCCAATCAACCGCGCCGTCCTTACGCGCGATGAATCCATCGGCGGAGGTGGCGATGTAGACGATGATTTTTCGCATGAGCTATGAAAACTTAATCCACAGACTTCACAGATTACATAGATAGAACTAGTCCGCTAAGTGTCGCTCACTTCGTTTAATTCCACACATTGAATCCTAAACGATTGTCTCTTAACTGATTGGCATTTCTTATCTGTGTAATCTGTGAAATCTGTGAAATCTGCGGATTATCTTATCGTGACAGTCATTCTGTATCGCGAAGTCCCTTTCCTGTCAGTCGGCCGCTTCACGCTGATGAAATAATCGCCTGTCGCGGGCAGCACCTTCGAGTAATTTGAATTGCAGTCGTATTCCAACCCGACATCAGCGCCGTCAGGTCCTTGCAGATCAAAACAGGATGACTTCGCCGGCACCGCTGTGAGTTTGATTGTGAGCCGTTGACCTTGTCGCGCTGACAAGAGGTACTCAGCTTGTTCGTCGCCATGAACCACGCCGCTGATAGTTGTGCTACTCGCGCCACGCTTAAACTCGATGCGGCTGGGTTCAGCTTTGCCGCCGCGTTGAGCGAAGGCTGTACCACCAGTTGCCAGAATAAACAACAAGCCACAGATGGACACAGATTTACACAGATAGGAACTAGAAAGCTGACCTGTTTTAGTTAGATTCGGTTTCATTTTGATCCGGCTCCAATCGTTTGGTCTTTATCCGTGTAAATCCGTGTCCATCTGTGGCTAATTCTTCGGCTTGATCATCATCACCGCCGCCCAAGTCTCAATTCCATCCCACAGGTTCTGCAAGCGAATATTCTCGTTCTCTGCGTGCTGGTTGTTGTCGTAGTTCGCGATCGGCACGGTAAGGGTCACCGTGCGCAAATGATCGGTAATGATTGAAAGTGGCAGACTGCCGCCCGACGTCGGCAGCTTCACGATCGGATCTTTCGAAGTCGATTGCACTGCTTCGATGACTGCGACAGAGATCGGCAAATCCATGCGGGTGCGTTCCGCGTTGTAGCCGCCCGCACGCGCCGTGACTTTGGCAATCAGCGCGTGCTGCTTTCGTTCGGCGTCAGTCGGATCGCGATCGCTAACATAGAAACCTTGCTTGCGAATGTGATCGATTAACCGCTGCACCTGCCGGCGATGGTCGTTTCCCTTCACCAGCCGCAGATCGAGCACCGCCCGCGCGTTTGTGGGAATCACGTTCCGCGCCAGCGCGCCCACGTCACCGCTGCTCATTCCGTTGATGTTCAGCGATGGCTCGTTAATTAGTTCCATCAAGCTCTTGCCGTTTCCTTCAGTCTTTGCCAACCCGAGCTGTGAGCGCAGTTCATCATCGTAAGCCGGCGCCTCTGCAATTGCGCGCTTCTCAGCTTCTCCAAGCGGCTCAACGCCGTCATACCAGCCGGCAATTGTCACGCGACCTGCGTCGTCTCTCATCGAAGCGAGCAAACGCGCCAGAGTCATCGCCGGGTTGGGCGCCCAGTTGCCGTAATGCCCGCTATGCAACGGCCGTTTCGCGCCGTAGATCGTGACATCGACGTTCTGATCACCACGCACTCCGAACACGACTTGCTTGCGGCCGGACTGATGCACTGGCCCGTCACAGATGATCCACGCGTCGGATTGCAGCAAGTCTTTGTGCAGGTCGATAATCTCGCCGAGATGTGGCGAGCCGGCTTCTTCTTCACCTTCGAAAACAAATTTGATGTTGATTGAGGGCGTGAGATTGTGCGCGCGCAACGCATCGAAGGCGGTGAGAATTCCCATCACTCCGGCTTTGTCATCTGAAGCCGAACGCGCGTACAAACGCCATTCAGGATTGATTTCGCCGCTCGCTGGAAGTGAAACGATCTGCCCGCCTGATTCCATCGCCGCGGTGCGCCACGTCGGTTGAAACGGCGGCGACGCCGTCCATGCCGCCGGGTCGACCGGCTGCCCATCATAGTGCGCGTAAACGATGATCGAATGCGTCGCGCCGGGAACTTTCCACTCACCGTAAACCGCCGGCGGAACATCTTTTGTCCGAGCCTCGAGCAACTGCGGATTCAATCCACGCCGCTGCATCATCTCGCGGATGAGGTCGGCATTGCGGCGAATGTTCTCTCGGTCGGAAGCGATGTTCGGAATGGCGAGGAGGCGCGTGAATTCGGCGATGATTTGGCGCTCGTGCGCGCGACGATAATCACGTATCGATGATTGGGCAAGTCCAGCAGAACAACAGACTGCGATAAGCACCAGCCACAGATGAACACGGATTGACACAGATAAGAAAGAAGACGGCTTATTGCAATCCGTTCTGTCTGATCTGTGTAAATCTGTGTTCATCTGTGGCTGAATGAAGTCAGCCGCTTCGCAGACTGTCATTGCGTCAGTTCGCCGCGGAGATTTGGTACCGCTCGCGCAGCACGCCCATGTGATGTCGCACGTGGCCCACCATTATGTAGGCCAGCGCGCGCACTGACACCGGCGCGCCATTTGCCGTTCCCATGCGCGTCCATGCAGGCTCGTCGAGATTTCGCAGCATGGCGATATTTGAAAGACGGACCAGCCGGAACTCACTGAGCAAGTCCTCCAAATTGATCGAAGCGTAGGGCGAGTTAGGCATGTACGCGTTTTCATCAAAGCCCGGCAGGTTCTGAGTTTCGCCGCGCGCAATGCACAGCGCGCGATAGCCAAACACGCGCTCGCCATCAATCAAGTGGCCGAGGAGTTCGCGAATGCTCCACTTGCCTTCCGCATAAGCGTAGGTTTCGCGCTCGGGCTCCACGCGGTCGAGCAACACATCGAGCACGTCAATCTGCGAACGCAGCGCCGGCAGGATGTCATCTTCGGTTACGCGCGACACGTAGCCCTGGAAGGCGGGCGCATATTCAGTTTCAAGCGGTCGGTTCATCTGACTTTCCTCTGTGTCTCAGTGGTTGATTCGGAAGGCGAATGATATTGCGAGTTTCTAACTCATGCAACGGAAACAACGACGTAGCGCAAGTTGTTAACTTGCGGCGCTGGTCTTTATCGCGAAGGAACGCAAGTTATCAACTTGCTTCACAAATGAAACGCCCCTTTCTTGCCCTTCTGATTCTATGTTCATTGTCTGCCCTCGCGCATGGCCAGTCACTGGCGCGCAGAGATCACGCCGACGTTCAAATCATCGAAGATGCAACTGCCGATCAGGTCGTGGCCGCGCGCGCGATTTTGCTGCTGAAGCGCTTGGACGACGATGTGATCGTCTATCGCTCGATCGGCCAGTTTGAAGAGAGCGGTAAGCTGGCGCGCGTTTCGTTCGAGGCGTTTCAAATTGATCTTTCTGAAGTGAGCGCGGAAGTGCGGGCAAATGCTTCACGACTGCCCGCCGGCCGACTAAAGACGGATATTTTCAATGCGCTGGCGTCTTATCATGACGGCGCGTTTTACTGGCGTCAGGTTTACCGCCCTCGCGTCGTGAGTGTTTCGTCTCTCACCGACAACCGCGACTCTAGTCCATCAGAAAGTTTCTTCCAGAGCTACACGCCTTATACGGTCGCGATCTATTGGCGTCAGGCAAATAGATGTCTTCAGCGCGCGATCCAACAAGCTGCGAGTTTGTCGCAATCGTAAATACCGGAGCGTCCGCCTTTATCCGCCGATCCTTCTGCGCGGGTTCCGGACCGCCGGCTTGGGTGTCAGCGTCGGACTAGCAGCCGCCGCGGGAGGCGGCGCGGGCATTTCTTCTTTCTTGAATCGCGGCAACAGATCGTCGCGCATCGCCAGTTGATAGACGCACCAGGCAACTTCCACTGCATCCTTCTTCACATCGTCTTCGAGGATGCGTTCATAAGTGTCGAGGTTCGTATGCCAGGTGTGCGTCCCGTATTCAATTGGATCCTGGCCCATGCCGATGCCGGGCAGACCGGCGTTACTGAACGAAGTATTGTCTGAACCGCCGAGGTTACGACTACGTGATGCGACGGCGCCAACGACGCCATCGTCTTTGAACGGTTTCAGAATATCGCGCAAGATGTGCGCCCCTTCGGGCGGGCCGAACACTCCCGCGCCGCGCACGCGACCGGTTCCTGAATCAATGTTGAAGTAGCCGCCGAACTTCTCATAACCCGGTTTTGGATTTTCAAAGGATCCGAAGTGAGCTTTCACATAAGCTTGCGATCCCAGCAGCCCCTCTTCTTCGCCGCTCCACAACGCCACGCGAATCGTGCGCCGCGGTTTCACGCCGAGCGTCTTCAGAATGCGCGCGGCTTCCATCATGATCGCGCAGCCGATCGCATTGTCCGTCGCGCCCGTCGCCGCGTGCCAGGAATCCAAGTGGCCACCCAGCATGATCACTTCGTCAGCACGGTCTGTGCCAGGAATCTCGGCAATCGTGTTGTAGGAAGTCTTGCCCTCCGGATACACGCGATTGACGATATTGAATTCCAGCGTCACGTCCGTGCCATCTGCGAGAATTCGTGTGATGCGGCCATAGTCTTCGTTACTCATCACGATACTCGGCACGACTCTGTTGACGTCGAACGTGCGATTGTTGAAAGCGCGTATTTGTCGGAACTCGCGACCGGCATCGTTAACTCGAATCTGCGCGCCGCTGGCTTTCAAGAATGCATCGAGCTGTTCGTTGATCTGCGCGTTCGTCAGCGGCTTCGGCGCGCCCGGCGCGGGCGTCGGAGTTGGTGTCGGCGTGGGAAACTGGAACGGCCGCGCATTCGGACCGTATCGGTCCTCGGCAGCTTTGTCGTCGAGTCGTTTCGCCGGCGGATTCAAATTTACCGGCACGATCGTGTGCTTCCCGGCCATCACGATTCGGCCGCGTACTTTCGCCATTTGGGTTTCAAAGAACGCGGTTAACTGTTCTTGCGATGGCCGCTCCGGCAGAATCATCTGGTAGGCATTCGCTCGCACGATGCCACGCGTGCTCGGCGTCCAGGCGAGGACTTCACACGTCAACACATCGTGGATGGGCGAAATCATCA
The DNA here is from genome assembly GCA_036001745.1 of Pyrinomonadaceae bacterium. Classification (GTDB taxonomy): domain Bacteria; phylum Acidobacteriota; class Blastocatellia; order Pyrinomonadales; family Pyrinomonadaceae; genus UBA11740. The sequence continues at coordinate 18,808 of DASYTZ010000229.1, read as the reverse complement.
TCGCCGTGAGCCGCTCGTTCAACCAGCCCACGTGACCAAAGTCCCAAGGCTCGAGATGCGCATTCGACAAACCCCACGCGGTCATCTGCTTCACGGCCCATTCCGCTGCGGCTTTGTGATTCGGCGAGCCCGTCAGCCGCGGGCCGTAGACGTCCGTAAGCATGTGCATCGTCTTCATGATCTGCGAATTCGTCGCTTCCTCTTTGCGAATGCGTTCGAGCAGATCTTTGTCGCTCTCCGATTGAGCGAACAGCGGAGAATATAGCAGCGTTGCGACCAAGCCGATTGCAAGCAAGCGCCGGTTAAGCATTGGTTGTCTCCGAGAATTCAGGGTGTGAAAAAGCAGGCGGGATTATACAGCGAGGGCAGTCAGTACAGGGAGCGGTAGCGACCTGGTCTGAATTGAGCGGATTCACCCGGTCGCTATCACTCCCGGTACTGACCTTATATCGATCAGTTGCGTCGAATAGATAGGAGGCTTAGAATTCAACGCATTGACAATCGAATCCGTTTCGGGGGAGTCCCGATCAAAGATCGAGACTGAGAGTCCGTGAAGGAGACCCCTTGAACCTGATACGGCTAGCACCGTCGAAGGGAGAAACAGCCAGCATGCGGGGTCCCCAGCGGGGCAGCCCGCTGGGGTGCTGGATGACCGTTCCATCCTTTCGATGGAGCGGTTTTTGTTTTTTCCTGCTCTGTGTCCTCTGTGGTTAATTGATTTTCACCACAGAGGCCACAGAGGAGGAATCATGAGCACCGCATTCAAACCACAACTCGATCCATCAACCGATCAATCTCTTCCCAACTCACGTCGCATCTACATCGACGGACAACAAGCCGGGGTGCGCGTGCCGTTTCGCGAGATCGATCAGAACCCAACAAGAAATTTCAAGAACGAGCTGGAAGACAATCCGCCGGTGCGGGTTTACGACACCAGCGGCCCGTATGGCGATCCTTCTGTCGCGACTGACGTAGGTGAAGGATTGAAACCGTTGCGGCGCGATTGGATTGTCGGTCGAGGCGATGTTGAAGAATATGAAGGCCGCGCGATCCAACCAATCGACGATGGCTATCTGACTTTCGACGCGGCGAACCAGGCTCGACAAAAAGAGAAAGGCCGCCTCGAAGACTTTCCCGCGTTGCGCCGCACGCCTCTGCGCGCGAAGAAAGGTTCGTGCGTGACCCAGATGCATTACGCACGTCGCGGCATCATCACGCCTGAGATGGAATTCATCGCGATTCGCGAAAACCTCGGCCGGGAGCGCGGCCATCTTGGCCGCAATGGGAACGCGGGCGCCCCCGCCCGCAAATCTGACGATCGTTCGTCACTCAATCACCAACATCGCGGCCAATCCTTCGGCGCTGCGATTCCTGAATACGTCACTCCCGAATTCGTTCGCGACGAAGTCGCGCGCGGCCGCGCCATCATTCCCGCAAACATCAATCATCCGGAAAGCGAACCGATGATCATCGGCCGCAATTTCCTGGTGAAGATCAACGCGAACATTGGCAATTCCGCCGTGCTGTCTTCGATCGATGACGAAGTCGAAAAGATGCGCTGGGCGATCAAGTGCGGCTCAGACACGGTCATGGATTTATCAACCGGCAAAAACATTCACGCTACGCGCGAATGGATCATACGCAACTCACCTGTGCCCATCGGCACTGTCCCGATTTATCAGGCGCTGGAAAAAGTCGGTGGCAAGGCGGAAGAGCTGACCTGGGAAATCTTTCGCGACACTTTGATTGAACAAGCCGAGCAGGGCGTCGATTACTTCACGATTCACGCCGGCGTGCGCCTGCCTTACATTCCCATGACTGCGAAACGCACGACGGGCATTGTCAGCCGCGGCGGTTCGATCATGGCCAAGTGGTGTCTCGCGCATCACGAAGAAAGTTTTCTCTACACGCGCTTCCGCGACATCTGCGAAATCATGGCTGCCTACGACGTTTCGTTTTCGCTTGGTGATGGTTTGCGTCCCGGTTCAATCGCCGACGCGAACGATGAAGCGCAGTTTGCCGAACTCGAGACGCAGGGCGAGCTGACAAAAATCGCGTGGGAGTACGATTGCCAGGTAATGAACGAGGGTCCCGGCCACATTCCGATGCATCTCATCAAAGAGAACGTCGAGAAGCAGCTCGAATGGTGCGGCGAAGCGCCGTTTTACACGCTCGGCCCGCTGACGACCGATATCGCGCCCGGATACGATCACATCACGTCCGCGATCGGCGCGGCGATGATTGGTTGGTACGGCACCGCCATGCTCTGCTACGTCACGCCCAAAGAACACCTCGGCCTGCCGAACAAGAAAGATGTGAAAGACGGCGTCATCGCCTACAAGATCGCCGCGCACGCCGCCGACTTAGCCAAAGGCCATCCCGGCGCGCAATACCGGGACAACGCGCTATCCAAGGCCCGCTTCGAATTCCGCTGGGAAGATCAATTCAACCTCTCGCTCGACCCCGAAGTCGCGCGCGAATACCACGACGAAACCCTGCCCCAGGAAGGCGCCAAGCTCGCCCACTTCTGTTCGATGTGCGGCCCGCATTTTTGTTCCATGAAGATCACGCAGGACGTGAGGGAGTACGCGGCGCAAAAAGAGATTGATGAACAAGCGGCGTTAGGCGTGGGAATGAAAGAAAAGGCGGACGAATTCGTGGCGGCTGGCGCTGAACTCTATCAGGTATCGAGAAGCTAGACAGGATTAACAAGATTCACAGGATAGGAATAATCAATCAGTTCGGAGCAAGAATCTGAGTGGGCGTTCTTGGAGCGAGGGTTCTTTCTAATCCTGTACATCATGTAAATCCTGTCTAATAATTTCCACTCTCACGGAGGACGGTATGACGGATGACGAACTCACCGAGAAGATCATCGGTTGCGCTTACACAGTCCACAACAAACTAGGCCCGGGCTTTCTTGAAAAGGTTTACGAGAACGCGCTTCGGATCGAGCTTGAAAAGTCAGGACTAACAGTCAAACAACAGGAGCCAATCGCGGTACTGTACGACGGTCAGATAGTTGGCGAGTACTATGCCGATCTCTGGGTTGGAGAGCGGGTGATCGTTGAACTGAAAGCTGCCTTGGCCCTCGTCAAAGAACATGAGGTGCAACTCGTGAATTATCTAACGGCCACCAAGGTTGAACTTGGCCTATTGTTGAACTTTGGTCATTCGGTTCAGGTCAAGCTCAAGTACCGCGAATACAAACCGAAGGGCTCGCTTTTGAATTCGATTCTTCCGGCGGGTTGATCGAAAATGAATCTTGTGAATCTTGTTAATCCTGTCTATATGCTAGTATTTGCCTCAAAATCATCCTCGGAAGACGCTGCCCTCTAGCAGAAAATCGCCGGCATTATTAATCTCTTAGTAAGTACCTGCCCCATTGCCTGAATCGATAGCTGAGAAATCAAATGGGTAAGCTAAAGCCGTTCATGATTTCGATTGCACTCGTCTTTGCCGGCGCGATTTCGGCGAGTTCGCAGACTTCAAATGTCGCTGTCGCACCGCTTCAGATGCGCGGATGGATGCCGGTCGTGGAGGTGAAGCTGAATGGGCAAGGGCCGTTCGCTTTCATGATCGATACCGGTGCAGGCATGCAGGCCGACATCGACACGTCGGTAGCAGAGCGACTCGGGCTGCAACCGAACGGGATGGCTATCAACGGCGATCCATCAGGAGAAAATGATCGAGAAGTAGCAACCGTTACGATCGAGTCGATTGAGTTCGGCTCAATACGAACAGACGGAGGAGAAAAAGCGACCCGCGCGAGGCGAATAAGCGACGTGCGCACCATCGAGTTTCGAAACGTGACGGCGGTCGTGCGCCCACAGCGGATTACCAAAGACTATCCGAACGTTGACGGGATTCTCGGCTTCGCGTTGTTCAGAGATTATCTGCTGACACTGGATTATCCCGCGATGCAAGTCAGGCTGGCGCGTGGTGAGTTGCCGGCGGCGAACGGCGCGGACATTCTGAATTTCGACATTGAGAATCGCATTCCAATCATAGAATTCGCATTGGGCAAGATCAGAGTACGAGCGCACATTGACTCAGGCAACTTCGTCGCGGGTTTCATTTTGCCGGAAGAGATTGTCGAACAACTGCAACTGCTTTCGCAGCCCGTTGTTGTCGGCGGCGCGCGATCAGTAACCAATCGAATCGAACTGAAGCAGGTTCAATTGCGCGATCCGATCCGCATCGGCCGCTTTGATTTTCCACAGCCGACGATCACTTTTCCTGCCCTGTCTGATACCAACGTCGGCTTTAAAGTGTTGCGCGACTTCACGCTGACCTTCGATCAAAAGAATCGGCGGATGAAGTTAGAACGGCCGTTACAGAACCGCGAGCAGTAGCGAGCGGGATAAAGATTCAATCCCGGAATCGTCGTGCTGGTGGGAAATTGAATTGCGGTGGAAAGTTTTGTCTTTAACCCGCTCACTACCGTTCGCGGTTCTGTAGCTGTCGCCCGCTAAAGCGGGCTTTCATTTTTTAGGGGACTTTGATCCCGGCACTGAAGTGCTGGGCTAATATCAAACGTCCGCTACGCGGACGAACTCTATTGACGCCCGTCACTTTTCTCACTAACTTCACAAGCCATTGCAGAATACTCTGAGGAGAAAACTATGAAAAAGCTTCTTTGCGGCGCGGTTTTTATCATGTCGGTCGTGGGCACGCTTCAGGCTCAAACAGCGCCCGATGCCGCTGAGCTAACTAAGCTGTTGAAAGATTTTCTGGCGGGAGCTTCACGCAACGACGTCGCGATGCATGAACGGTTTTGGGCGGATGACGTGATTTACACTGGCTCGGCGGGACGGCGGCGTGGCAAAGCGGAAATCATGAAAGACGTGCGTTCCGCCGCAGCGCCAAAGCCGGGCGACCCGACGACGACGTACACCGCCGAAGACATTCGCATACAGCAGTACGGAAAGACCGCGATCGTTGCGTTCCGGCTGGTTGCCACTACAGACAGGAACGGAGCGAAGGAAGTCGCGAACTATCTGAATTCGGGAACGTTTCTGAAGCGCAGAGGCATTTGGCAGGTCGTGAGCTGGCAAGCGACAAAAATGGCAAGCGCGCCGTAGCGCCATTTGGAACAGTACGCGTGCTCAAGTTCATACCGCCTTGCTTGAAAGAAAATCATGGCCACTCAAGACGCAGCTTTCGTGGGATCGATTCCGGAGAACTACGATCGGTATCTGGTGCCGGTGCTATTTGAACCTTTCGCTCGCGATTTAGCGGCGCGTTTGAATGTTCCCGAAGATGGATCGCTTCTGGAGATTGCCTGCGGCACCGGCATCGTCACGCGGCGTTTGCGCGATTCACTGTCGCCCACTGTGAAGATCGTCGCGACGGATTTGAACGAAGCGATGATGGATTATGCGCGGCGGAAGTTTCACCGGGACGAGAACATCGAATGGAAGCAAGCCGACGCGACTGAATTGCCTTTTGACGATGGAACCTTCGACGCGGTCGTTTGCCAGTTCGGACTGATGTTTGTGCCAGACAAAGCGAAGGCCGCCAAAGAAGCCTTTCGCGTGCTGAAACCGGGCGGCAAATTCATCTTCAGCGTTTGGGACGCAATCGAGCTAAACGATCTGGCGCATACCGCACACACGACGGTGGCTAAGTATTTCGATAACGATCCGCCTGATTTCTATCAGGTGCCATTTTCTTTTCACGATCCGGAAGCAATCGAAACACTGCTTCGGTCGGCGGGCTTCAACGAGATTCAAGTGACGCGAGTCGCCTTCACTTCGAACGCTTCATCGGCTCGTGAAGTCGCCAGGGGCCTGGTCCACGGCAACCCAATTATTGCGGCGCTGCGAGAACGATGCGAAGCGAAAATTCCCGAAATCGAAGCCGAGGTCGCGTCGGTTGTCGCTGCCAAATACGGAGACAATCCAGTAAGGGCGAAAATGCGCGCGCTGGTCTGTTCCGCAGTTCGCTAATAATCGCTGTTAACTGTTCGATGCTCCGCCCCTGAACAGTTTCATCAAGTCACCGAATGGCATCGCCTCGGCAAACTGAGTGAATGAACCGCGCTCCTGAATCTCTTTCGCGGCGCGAGTAAATCCGCCCCACGCAGCCCGCGCCAGCGCGCCTCCAACCGAAATTCGTCGCACGCCTAGGTCAGCCAGTTGCGAGACCTTGACGTCGCAGTTGTTGGTCGAAACCAAAACGTTGACGGGTTTTGGAGAAACCGCTTTCACGATCTGCGAGATTTCATCTGGTTTAGTAACGCCGGGCGCATAGAGACAATCAGCGCCGGCGTCTGCGAATGCGGTGAGTCGATCGAGTGAAGTGCGCAGCGGATCAGAGGCGCCGACGAGATAAGCTTCGCAACGCGCCGTGAGAACCACTGGAACGTCGGACGTATCGATCGACGCACGCGCTGCTTTGATTCGTTCGACAGCGAGATCAGAATCATAGAGCGGTTTCGCTTGATCGCCAGAATTGTCTTCGATCGAAAGACCCGCGACGCCAGTCGCGATACAGCGCCTCACACTCTCAGCGACGGCTTCCGGCTCATCCGCATAGCCATTCTGAAAATCCGCGTTCACGGGTAACGAAGTCGCGCCGACGATCTCACGAAAATGTTCAAGCATCATGTCGCGCGAAACGAACTCTGGCCCGTCAGGCAGTCCTTTCGAGAAAGCGAACCCTGCGGAAGTCGTCGCGAGCGCTTTGAATCCCAGGTGCTCGAGATAAATCGCCGAGCCGGCGTCCCAGGGGTTCGGCAGGACAAAACATCCGGATTCGTGCAGCTCGTGAAACTGATTAATCGCGGACGATTGTTTGTCATTCATGCTAGAGATATTAACATTACGGCGATGTTGATTCTCGAAACAGAGCGGCTCATTCTTCGTCATCTATCAGCGGAAGACGACGCGCAATTCATTCTGAAGCTTGTCAACGAACCTTCTTTCCTTCATTACATCGGTGACAAAGGCGTGCGCACGCTCGACGACGCGCGCCGGTATGTTGTCGATGGTCCGCTGAAGAGTTACGAACAGAACGGCTTCGGATTATATAGAGTCGAATTGAAAACAGATGCGACTCCAATCGGCATCTGCGGCCTGGTCAAGCGCGATACTTTGCCCGACGCGGACATTGGTTTTGCTTTCCTGCCTGAGTATTGGAATAAAGGTTATGCACTTGAGTCCGCGGCCGCCGTTATGAAGTACGCTCGCGAGACGCTTCAGCTTGGACGCATTCTCGCGATCACTACGCCAGACAATGAAGCATCGGCGAAGCTGCTTGGAAAAATTGGTTTGAGATTTGATCGCAAGATCAAATTGTCTGAAGATGCGGTTGAAGTAAAGTTGTTCACGTCAGATGATGCTGTGTGAAAGAGATGCCAAAACAGATCGAACGCGTGCGCCGAATTTGTCTCGCATTGCCTGAAACGTGGGAAAAGATTTCGCACGGCGAGCCGACGTGGTTTGTCGGAAAGAAAGTCTTCGCGATGTTCTCAAACAATCATCACGGCGACGGGCACATCGCGGTGACGATTCCGGCGGCGATCGGGATTCAGGAGATGCTGATCAAGAAATCGCCAAAAAAGTTCTATCGACCGCCGTATGTAGGCGTGCGCGGCTGGGTCGGGATTGAAGTCGATCAAGTTAGCGATAAAGAGCTGGCGCAGCATATCCAGGAAGCGTGGCGACTGATTGCGCCCGCGAAGCTGCGTGACAAACTCACGCCATAAACTAGTAGATGTCTACATCGTCGACCTTCCGCAACACTGACGCGCTGGAGGACAATATGAACAAGTTCCTGCTACGAATCTTCGCTGCTTTGTTTGTGGGTCTTTTCCCGGTGTTGGCCAACGCTCAGTTTCAGGCCGATCTGACCGTAGAAAACTTTTCAGTCTATTCGACGCTCCCTGACAGCAGTGGTTTTCGGCGCGTATCGGTGAGCTTTCGCGTCGTCAACCGCGGCCGATCCTCTGCAAAGCCGTCAACTACCAGGGTGACCTTTGACAACAACGTCACCGACTTCGCGACTCCGGGCCTCAATGCGCTTGGCTTTTTTCTGAAGTCAGCGCCGGCAGGCACGGCGTACATAACGCGCGTCACACGTTCCACGGCATCACAAATCGCGGTTACGATTCAAGCTGATGCGCTGAACGCGGTAGCGGAAAACAACGAGACCAACAACAGGCTGCCATTCACCGCGGTGCTGACTCAACAGTCTGGCCGCTGGCTTTCGATCGGCCCGTCAAAAATTCAGGATCCGGGTAAGACTTTCGGCGATACTTTCGGCGTCGGCCGAGTTACCACCATCGCCGTGGATCCGCGCTCGCCAACCATCATTTACGCCGGGGCGCGCGGGTCGGGATTGTGGAAAAGCTTCACGGCCGGCAGCATCTGGTTCCCCATCGGCGATTCGCTTCCTACTGTGCAGATCGATGCGATAGGTATTTATCCCAAAGACCCCAATCGAGTAGTAATCGCCACACCGGAGGGAGTCTTTGAATCGAGGGATGAAGGCTCGCTATGGACTCAGCTCACTTCAGATGATCTAAAAGCTGTGGGCTCCGGCGGGGGAGCACTCCTTATTGCGAACAGCATCAATCCGGCGCTCTATGTTTCCACCAAAGGCGGCTTGCGTGTCTCCACCGACGGTGGTCACACCTGGCCCACAGTGCCTCTTCCGGGCTCGCCCGAAGGTTTTCCGGCGCCGCAAGTTATCAGCTTACAATTCAGCACCGCAGATCCGTCGCACCTATTTGCGTCTACGGCGAATCCTCCTGGCGTTTTTGAAGCAAAAGAGGGCGGCCTCAAATCGGCTTCATGGCATATGCTAACGGGTTGTGTGCCCCCCTTGCCCTCATTCCCGGCTAACTCAACTGTGTGGATCGCGGAATCAGGCATCCATAAGTGGGTAAGCTTTCGGGCGAAAACAGCCGTCGGCAATATAGCCGAACTGTGGCGAAGCACTTCTAGAATTTGCCAGATAAATGGTTTTACCGAGCAGGCATGGGAGAAAGTGCCTCTCGGTGATACCTGCGGTAAATTCGGAAATAATTTTAGCTATCTTTTCGCCCACCCCAACGATCCTTCTATCGTCTTCAAGGGCGGCCAGGATCTGTGCCGTTCGACGCAAAGCGGCAGCAAGCTCACCCCAGTCTCAGGCATACATCTCGACCATCACGCAATTGCGGTAGCACCTTCAGCGCCGGGGTTAATGTTCTTCGGCACAGACGGCGGCGTCTATCGCTCCGTGGACAAGGGTAAGACGATGGAGTTTATCAGCGAGGGTCTGAGCAACACTGAATTCCTCAAGATCGACACCGATGGCAAAGGCCCGCGTTTTGTGGTCGGTGCCTCTCAGGACAACTTCACTTCTACCTGGAATGGAGTGTCGCCGATATGGAATATGATTTCTGGCGGCAACACTGTCATCACCGACTCTTCGCTGGTGGCGTTTGATCGCGCCGATATGACCGGTGTCTACGAGATTGGACAGTCTACCGGTCAAGTCCGGCTGATAAAACCAGGAGGCGGATCAGTCAAACTCGGCGACAGCTCATTGCCGGACTGCAAGACTTATGACGAAACTCCCATGATCTTCGCCAGCATGGCTTCCACTGGAGGCAATCCTCGGCTTTTGATTACATGTCAGGGAATCTGGAGCGGACCTCCGTGGAAACAGATTCAGCCAGTGCCAGCCGAATCGCAAGCCGACTTCACAAGGCTAAGACTTCATCCGAGCGGCGTGTTGGTGGCGGTGACCGATAAAGGGGAAGTCTTTCACGGAATCTTTAATCAGCCGCCTCCTGCCTTGCGCAAGGTTTTTCAAATTCCCGCTTCAACATCGCCAGAGTGCCACCCGCCACCTATCGTTACGCCATTGCCGCGAGCCTCGCCGACGCCAGTGCTGCCAAAAACGCCGGTGCCGCCTTCAGCCATAACTTTCGCTGGGCCGGGCCGCTTCTATATTTCGACCAATCCTTTTCAGCGCGGGAGAATTGATCGGCTTGATTGTTTTATCGAGTGTCAGCACGAAACCGTCTGCATGCCGGACCTCGGAGAAATTACTGCGATGACCGTCGATCCGCTCGCTCCTGATACGTTATTCGCAGCCATTCGAAACCGAGGTGTCTTTCGCGGAGTGCGCAATGCGCCCAACGATTGGACGTGGAGCGAATTCAACAACGGTTTGCCGGTAGCAGTCACGGTCACCGATCTCCAGCCGCAGGCCAGCGGCGGAATCATAGCAGCCACTTTCGGGCGCGGGGCTTTCAGGCTGTTTTCAAAAATAGAGCAGCGTCCGCCAAATCCCACGGCGCGCGGACGCATCACGTCCTACGAGAATAAGCGCGCCGATCCCGACAGACCTCCGGGACCAAACAATCAAATGATTGAAACTATCGAGATTGATTCGCGGCCGGGCTTTCTGTTCACTGCTACCAGTCCGACGGGTCGCTTCCGCTTTATTGCGCAGAGGGCGCTCCGTGATCACCGGATTGTGACGATCGAATTTACGCCGATCTCAGCACAGAGTGGCAAGATAATCAGCATGCGATAGAGTCGCGGTATGGTAAGAACAACTCTTCGAACCGTCCTCAGCGCGATCGTTCTTTGTGCTTCGTGCGCAATCATCAGCGCCAAGCCCGTCCATCACTACGTTTTCTTTGGAATGGATCGTGAGAGCATTCCGAATGCGAAATCATTCTTCGAAACGAAAGCCTTCGAGGGCGCGCAGGTCGCTTATTCGTGGCGGCAGCTTGAACACACCAAAGACGAATACGACTTCAGTCTAATTCGCGAAGACCTGGCGTTTATGAACGCGCATGGCAAAAAGCTTTGGATTCAGATTCAGGACGTCGCCTTCAATGACCGTTGGAAGATGGTACCTGAATACCTTCTGAAGGAGGACGCATATCACGGTGGCGTCGTCCGTCAATACAAATTCCCGGGCGAGGACGAATCACGCGCCGTGCCGCTCGGCTGGTTGGCGCGGCGGTGGGACCCGGCCGTGCAGGAGCGGTATCACAAATTGCTTATGGCCCTGGGAAAGGAGTTTGACGGTCGCGTCGTCGGAATCAATCTCGAGGAAACTTCGGCGGACTTTGGCGACAGCGGCAAACTTTATCCTCAGGGATTTACAACCGAGCTTTATCGCGATGCGATCATCGCCAATATGAAAGCTTTAAAGCGTGCGTTTCCGAAATCGATTGCGATGGTTTACGCGAACTTCATGCCCGGTGGCCGTCCTGATCTTGAACTTGTTTACAAAGCCGCACGCGAATCGCAAGTCGCGGTGGGCGGCCCCGACCTTCTGCCGTTCCGGCAGTTTCAGCACGCGAACAGTTATCCTTTGATTCGCGAATCCGCGGGAATCATTCCGAGCGGCATTGCCGTCCAGGATGGCAACTACGGAGACGTGAATCGAAAAACCGGACATCGCGCGGACATTGCAGAACTGCTGAAGTTTGCCACTGACTTTCTGAAAGTTGATTACATCTTCTGGTGCACTGAGGAACCTTATTATTCGAACGAGTTGATTCCATTCATGCAATCCAAAATAAGGACCAGCATTTAACGTATCGTTTGGAGCATTGACATGAAAACCATACTTGCGCTTTTTGCCTTAGCAGTGACGGTCGTATCTCTTGCCGCGGGTCAGAACAATCCGAGCGACCGAACTTCCAGGATTGAGACTGAGCTAAAAAAGCTCGTGCAGGCCTGGGACGAGGCATATGTTAGAGGCGACACTGCCACTCTCGATCGTCTGCTCGCGGATGAGTTTAGTTTTGTCGGCGGGCCAAAAAAAGCCGATTATCTTGCCTCTTTCAAGTCGAGACCGGCCAACTCTGTTCAGTCGGCTGTGAGCACCGACATCCAGGTTCAAGTCTATGACGACGCGGCGGTTCTCACTGGAATTGACACGATTACGATTAATAACGCCGGTCAAACTCTTGTCACGAAATGGCTGTACATGGACGTTTGGATCAAGCGAAGCGGCCGCTGGCAATGCGTGAAGACATATTCAAGCCCGGCTACTCGATGAAGCGTCAATCCTGATAGTTTCCCCAGTCCGCACGGATTTGTAAACTGCGTCCACGAGCTCAACGGATTTGTAGCCATCAAACGCCGTGACTGTAGCGGGTGTCCCGTCCATGATCGAATCGATGAACGCACGATCTTCCTGCGCATATCCCCATTTCTCTTCTTTCGAAAGTTGGTGCATCGAATGCTCGGTGTGCTTTCCGTCGAGGCCTTCGCTGGAAATCAAACTTTCCATTTCGCGCGTGACGATCGTCGCGTGATGACAAAACACTTCGACGCGTTCGAAAGGAAACAGCCAGCTCGCATCGGCCGATGAGGCCAGCGTCGCATGTACACCGTGTTCAAAAACGAGTAGCACAGAGAAGTCGTCGATCTCGGCGTATTCATGTAACGAACCGATTGCCTGCAAACTCTTCACTTCGCCAAACAGAAACCGCAGCATGTCGAACATGTGAATCGTGGTTTCGTAAAGAAAGCCTCCCGTGATTTTGGGATCGCCGACCCACTCGGGATGCAACAACTCGCCGCGATTCATTTTCACATGGGCAGAATGGGGTCGATGAGTTTCACTGACCATTCGTTTCAGCTCGGCATAAACGGGCGCGAAGCGGCGGTTGTGTCCAACTTGAAAGACTCTTTCGCTCTTTTCGGCGGCTTTCAGCACGCGGCGCGCATCGGTGACGTTGGTAGCCATTGGCTTCTCACAAAAGACGTGCTTGCGTTCTTCGGCAGCGAGGATTGCCAACTCAGTATGTTGCGTGTTGGGTGTCGTGATGTAGATGGTGTCGCAAGTGGCCAGCACTTCAGCGACACTGTGCGCGACGCTCGCGCCGGCGGACTGGGCCAATTGCTCGGCGCGTTGCTTCTGCACGTCATAGACAGCCGTGACTTGCACTCGTTCGTCCCGCGCCAGACACGAAGCATGCACGCCAGCGATGTAGCCGGCGCCGAGAAAACCAATGTTGAGTTTGGACATCAGAATCTATCCGCAGATTACGCAGATTTCACGGATCAGGAAATGAAGCCACAAAAAGGCACAAAAGGTTTCCCGAACCGATCCCGATCACTCGTTCTTCCTTTTTTGTGCCTTTTCGTGGCCGTCATTCCTGTGTAATCTGCGTAATCTGCGGATTAAAGCAATAGTCCCTCAACCGCCGCCTTCGCCTCGCGCGCCAGTTCAAACGGATCGCGCTCCCAGTATTCAGGTCGAAAGATTTCCACGCTGGCGTTTGCATCGTAGCCGATGCGCCGAAACGCCTCGATGATTTCCTTCAACGGCAGGATTCCCAGCCCCGGCAACAATCGATGCGCGTCCGTCAATTGTTCGCGCGGCAGATTTTCGGCGTCGTCGATATGAAAGATGAACAATCTTTTCGGATCAAGGCGGTCGATCATATCTATCGTTGAACCGCCTGCGTAGAAATGAAAACTGTCGATGACCAAACCTATGTTCCGGCGATTCACGTTCTGCACAATCTCGTCCGCTAAATCCAGTTTCTGGACGCTACAATCTTTCTGACCCAGGAACTCGAACGCCAGCGCAACGCCGTGTCTTTCAGCGATCGAAGCCAGCTCTCTCAGCACGCGCACGGATTCTTCGATTACGTCGGAGCTGCTGGTCAACTCCGGCGGAAGCTTGCCTGGAACGACCACGACGTAAGGGCACTCGATAGCCGCGGCAATCGTGTTCAGCTCTTCGCACTCGCTTTTGATTTTCGCGTAAGCATCCGCGTCGCGAAACGTGATGTGTTCAATTGAGTTGATACTGAGCGGTTTAATTCGGTTTTCAGCGAACAGCGCCTTCAGATCGGCGGCTGTTTGCTGCTGCAAAAAGGTGCGCAGCTTGGCGGCCCAAATCTCGACGTAGTCAAATCCCGCTGCCGACGCAGCGCGAATGTCCGTCGCGAGGTCGGTTTTCATTGTGGTAGCGCCGTTGAATGATAGTTTCATGGCATCGTGTAGTCAGTACCACCAGCGTCAGCGGGTGGGTCAAACGCGCAACGTCTAGTCGATTCGAGGGCTCCATCCGCTGACGCAGATGGTACTGACCTCAAAGCCGCAGGCCTGTTTGCGAATCAAAGAAGTGCGCTTTCGTTGCGTCCAAATCAATCCAGGCCGTGCTCCCGCTCTCCGCGCGAAAATCGCCGGGCGCACGCGCGATAAGTCGTCTGCCACCAATCTCGACAATCACAAACGCTTCATTGCCCATTAACTCGGTAACATAAACCGTCACCGGCATCCAGTGGTCGCGCTGAGCAATCGAAACGTGAACATCCTCTGGTCGAATGCCGAGTGTGCAAGTTCCATCTTGCGAAGCGGGACGGACCTTTTCGAGCAATCGTTCATTGAGCGGGACGCGCACGCCACCGCCTGCAAACTCACGTTCGGCTACATCCACGCGGCCGTCGATGAAGTTCATGCTCGGGCTGCCCACAAATTCCGCGACAAAGCGATTTTTAGGCCGATGGTAAATTTCAAGCGGCGCGTCAAACTGTTGGAGCTTACCCTTGTTGAGGACGGCGACTCGATGGCCGAGCGTCATTGCTTCGGCTTGATCGTGCGTCACGTAAACGGTTGTCGTCGCCAAACTCTGTTGCAAGCGCTTCAGCTCGCCGCGCATTTGGAGGCGCAGCTTCGCATCAAGATTTGAAAGCGGCTCGTCCATCAAGAACGCTTTCGGATGACGGACAATTGCCCGCGCCAGAGCAACGCGCTGGCGTTCACCGCCGGAGAGGTCACGAGGACGACGTGAAAGAAGTGATTCGATTTCCAGCATTGCCGCGGTTTGCCTTACTTGTTTTTGAATTTCGGCAGACGCGAGTTTGCGAACACGCAACGGATAAGCGATGTTCTCGGCGACCGTCATGTGCGGATAAAGCGCGTAGCTCTGAAAAACCATTGCGACGTCGCGGCGCTGCGGCGGCAAATCATTGACGCGCTGACGATCAATGACGATGTCTCCAGAGGTCGCTGGTTCAAGGCCCGCGATCATGCGCAGAGTTGTCGTTTTTCCGCAGCCGGAAGGACCAAGTAGAACCACAAACTCGCCATCATCGATTTCAAGAGACAAATCATTGACAACGATCGTGTTGCCGAATGACTTAGTCAGTTTGCTTATCGCGATGCTCATCCTTTGACCGCTCCCAGCGACAATCCTCTGACCAGATACTTCTGCACGCTCAACGCAAATGCGAGGATCGGAATGATCGCGACAACTGCGGCCGCGCTCATCGCTCCCCACTGGATTCCGTACTGCGTCACGCGGCCGGCGATGCCGACCGGCAAAGTCATCGCCTCATCGGTTTGCGTCAGCACGAGCGCAAACAAAAATTCATTCCACGAAACGATCAGACAAAAGACCGCCGTCGCTGCTAATCCCGGCGCTACTAACGGCAACACGACTCGACGAAATGCTCCCAGACGCGAATCGCCATCGACCATCGCGGCCTCTTCCAAATCGCGCGGCACCTCCGCAAAAAATCCGCGCATCATCCAAACAACAAACGGCAGATTGAAAGCTGTGTACACAACGATCAGCGACGCGCGCGTATTCACCAGGCGCAAGTCGCGCATGATCAAAAACAGCGGCACGGCGGTCACGATTGCCGGAAACATGCGCGTTGAAAGAATCCACAACGCCAGCTTTCGATCCAGATTTCGCGGCAGACGAAATCTCGCCAGCGAATATGCGGCGAGCGTTCCCAGCACCAATGCGCCGGCGGTCGAACAAACGGCGACAAATAAACTATTGAACAAGTACTGCCCGAACGATCGTCCGAGAAACGCATCGGCGTAATGCTCGAGCGTCGGCGAAAACGTAAACCATTTTGGCGGGACGGCGAATTGATCGATTTCGTGTTTGAATGAAATCGTCAGCATCCAGTAGACCGGCGCGAGCGCCACGAAAAGCGCCGCAAAAGCCAGGCCGTATTTCAGTAAGCGTCTTACGTGTTGCATTTGCGTAAGCGACCATCCCTCACCGCAGTTCGATGTGCCGTAGCCACACATCGGGCAATGGCCGCGCATTCTGCGTAAAGCAGCCCGCCATTATGGATTCAGGCACGGCTGGACGCCAATAAAGCCTTGCCACAAGCGAGCTTTTGCGGTAAAAACAGCGCGCACGCAAGGCTGCGCGGTTGAGGGTTCATCGCGCCGCTTCCCGATTTTGCGAGCGCGGAATCCTAAAAGCCCCAGAAGCCGCGCCGCTGAACCCATTCGACTCTCGAACGGTTTGCCAGTGTCGGTGCGAAGGCAGTAGTCAGCGTCCCGACTGCGATCTTAAAGAAGGAGAAACAAAAATGCTTTCATCCCCTAAATGGCGCAGAACGTCTATTCGGATTCTGTTAATCGGCCTGGTCGTGATTTCCTGTGTGAGCGTTGCGATGTCACAGGCGCAGAGTAACGCCGCCGACTTGCAAGGCACCGTGCGCGATCCAAACGGCGCGGCCGTGAAAGGTGCGACCGTGACGGCGAGGAATCTGGGTACGAATATCTCACGCGACGCTGTCAGCAACGATGAAGGCGTCTATCAGATTCTGGGCTTGCCGCCGGGAAACTACGAGGTCACTGCCGAAGCGCAGGGGTTCTCGAAGGCGAAGATTGCCAGCGTCACATTGACCGTCGGGCAACGCGGTGATTTGGACATTCCGATGGCCGTCGGCGACGTTGGGGCGACCGTAAATATTTCAACGGCGGACGTGGCGTTGGTTGAGACCTCCAGCACCACTGTGTCGAACACAATCGATCAGCGCCGCATCGAGAACCTGCCGATTAATGAACGCAGCGCGACCGGTTTCGCGCTTACTCTTTCAACTGTCGGCCGCGACAACGGCCGGCCGATTGGACCAGCGCCGACGTCGGGCTTGAATATCGGCGGTCAGCGCGGACGTTCCACGCAAGTCAGCGTCGATGGCGCCGACTTTACCGACAACTCGATTAATGCCGCCCGCAGCACTGTTTCGCAGGAAGCTGTGCAGGAATATCAAGTCGCGACGAATTCGTATGCGCCGGAATTCGGCCGCGCCACCGGCGGTATCGTCAATGTCGTGACCAAAGGCGGCACGAATGATTTTCACGGCAACGTGTTTGGATTCATTCGCCACAAGAGTATCCAGGCCCGTAACGCATTTGCTCCTTTGATTGATAACGATCCAAACAAGAAACCGCCATTCACGCGCGCCCAATACGGATTTACCGTCGGCGGTCCAATGAGAGAAGACCGGACCTTCTTTTTCTATTCATTTGAGCAGCGGCGTCGGCAGGAATCGGGCTTCTTCACCGGCGACATCATCGGTGGCGCAACAAGCAGTGTTACCATTCCGGCTCTGCCCGCGTTGGGTATACCGATCCCGCAGACCTACACAAATTTGAGGCCGGAGCAAGCCAGTTTTGTTCAGGCTTCAATCGCCAGCGGTAACATCACTCGAATCCAGTACGGATTGGCTTATGCAACTCTCGCTTCGGCAGGAAGCCAGACAGCGCTGAATGGCGCGAGCACTCTGATCAATTTCCTACCTGGAATTGGTATCACGCCGGGAACCGTTGTCGGCAGCCGTTTCATTCTTTCCGGCCAGCCAGTTCCGCTGACTCGGAACAGCGCCGGCGAGTTGGTGGCGTTTCGTCCGTTGAATCAGTTGCGTCGCTTGTTCCCGATTTCTGAAGAGAGCACCTACAACTCACTTCGTCTCGATCACAGCATAAACGCTGACAACCAGTTGTCGTTTCGCATCGGGTATAACCCGAGTCGCATTTCCGGCATTCAGGACGAGTCGCAGAATCAAACGCTGGGCCAGAATGATTTTTCGCGCACTGGCATTCAAAAGTTGCGCGACACTTCGTTTGGCGCGTCATTGAGCAGTGTGTTGCCACACAACATGGTGAACGAGGCGTACCTCAATATCGGACGTCGGCGCGCAAGTTTCGATTCGCAGGTGCCAAGTGTGGCCCACCAAATAGCGGGCACGGGTTTCATCGGTTCGAACCCGTTTTCGCCGGTTGACCGTACCGAGATGCGCTATCAGGTGCGCGACAACGTGAGCTGGGTCGCGGGCAACCACACGATCAAATTCGGCGGCGACCTTAACTGGATCGATGTGAAGGCCAAATTTGAATTGAACTTTCCGGCCTTGTTCAATTTCGGTCAACAAGCTGGCGGCTCGCTTGTGACTGTCGGCGGAGTTCCCTGCGACTCTCCAACGATTGCCCTGGCCGATAGATGTCCGCCGATTACACCGATACAAGCTTACGGCCTTGGATTTCCGAGTGTATTCATCCAGGGCTTTGGCAATCCGATCAGCGGCGTAAAGAATCGGCCGATCGCCTTCTTCGGACAGGACACCTGGAAGATTCACAAAAACCTGGTGATCAATTATGGCCTTCGGTATGACGTCGAGCTGACGGACACTTTCGCACCGGTGGGTTTCCGGGATCCGTTGACTGGAATTACGTTGACCCCGCAGGACATTCAGACGGCGCAGGACGCGCTGAACGTGCAGCAAGGTTTTCCGCGCGACAAGAATAATTGGGCACCGCGACTGGGCTTCGCGTGGGACGTGAAGGGCGACACAAAGACGGTTATTCGCGGCGCGATCGGCTTGTTCTACGACCACCCGTTACTCGCCGTCGCATTCAATTCGGATATCGGAGACGGTTCACAACAACAGCAATCGACGTTGTTGCCGATTGGCGGCCCGTCGCCAACCGGACTTTTCAATGCTTTCCAGGTATTTCATGGAACTGCGATTCCGGGATTGACGCCGGGACTTGCCCCCAGCGCACGTTATCTGAAC
>DASYTZ010000228.1:0-6259 GCA_036001745.1 Pyrinomonadaceae bacterium | reverse complement strand
GTGCCGGCGCAAACACACTCGGCGCCGCGGGAGCAGGGAAGCGCGCTTGCAGCTTATTCATCAGCCACCACAGAAACGCGCCGACGATCACGATTGGAATTGTCACGACTGCGAGTTTGATCGCGTCGAGGACAATTTGTTTCACGACGAACTTCCGAGCACGCCCGAACTTAAGAATCGTGGCTTGAAGCACAAAGAATTCCGCCGGCACCAGCAAAAGCAAAGCGTAGGTCACGAAAACCTGCCAGACCGTTGCTTCTCGCGTCGAGATGAAAAAGTAGAAGCTGACCAGCAGCAGCGCGTAGAGAATGACAAACATAAGCAGTGCGCGCAGACTTGTCAGGGTCGTCTTTATGCTATCGAACCAGAGTTTCAAGGTTGTGGTCATGATTGCCTCACTAGCTCTTTTCAACATCTGAACCGCAGAGTACGCTGAGGATTTCGCGGAGGAGCGCAGAGGCAATTCTCGGCGACCTCTGCGAATTCCTCTGCGTTTTCTCTGCGGTTTAGTGGTCGACTCACTTCTTGTCGAATATCCTCAACCGGTCGTTCGACGTATTCGCCTGCACCGTCGGTTGATACATCAACTCGGCGCGTGCGGGCGCAATGCGAAATTCGCCCGGCACCTCAACACGCATCGCGTATTGCAGCGTCGCGTCGCCATCAAAATAATTGAGGAAGATCGCTGTGCGATTGTCGCGGAACTCGCGATTGCTGTACCAATCTGACCATTGGCCGGCGCTGTAGTTCAGATAGATGCCGCTGACCTGTGCGACTTGTTCCGCACCCGCGGGGATCGGATCTTCAATCATCAGGTACTGCGCGCGCGGGCCCGTCAGATGCAGCCGGACAACAATCATGTCGCCTGAACGAAGTTCGCCCGACAAAGGCTCAATGCGCCAGCTTGCCTTGCCATTGTTATCTTCAGAAACGCGCAGCCGCAAATACTCACGCGTGATCTTAAGCCCTGAGGCAGATTGCGGCGCGACGTTTTCCTCCGCGGTGAAATATTCAAGCGTGCTCGAAACATACAACGCGCCCTTGCCGTGCTTCACGATGCGAACTTGATTTGAGCTGCTCAGTTCGCCGGCTTTCTTCGTGATTACGATAGACTGCGCATTCGAAGCCTCGGTCGCGCCGACGTGTTGACCGGCGACTTTTTCGCCGTTCAAGTAAACTTCGAACGAATAATCCGGCGACAGTTCTTTACTGACTTTCAAATAATCGGTCAGCCCGTAAATCGCAAACGCCGTTTCCTTCGTCGAGAGCCAGTAGTAACCGTTGCGCCGATTCTTCACGAGCCAGCGCGCCGCCTTCGGTAGCAGCGACGACCCGGGATTGATTTGCGACAACGCCTTCAATGAGAGCGCCGTCGCTTCAGCATCAAGATAGACATCGCGACCATAATCGTTCACGCGATTAGTTTGCCAGTGCGCTTCGAACTCATCCTGCTGCGCCGAGTTCTCGACTAATCGTGCGACCTCATGTGCGCGGCCGTCTTTGCGCTCCTGCAAAGCGAGCGCAAGCAACGCGCGGCCGTACGCGCCCAGATTGTTTCGTTTGCCGTAAAGCTCTTCGAGATAGCGCGTGTCACCTTCGCCGCTTTCGGTGTACGCGTAGATCATGTATGCGCGCGTCTCATCGTCGATCGGATTGCCGTTGTCGTTCTTGCCGGCGGCAAGCAGCGCGCCAAGTTTTTGGTGCCCCTGGTCGCGCTGCCAGGTTCCGATTTGGTAACCAGCGCGGCTGGCCATCGTTAGACCATCAACCACGTAGGCGGTCATGAATGGATCAGATTTGTCGTCTTTCCACCAGCCCCAACCGCCATCGCCGTGCTGATATGCGTAGAGCCGATCGAGTCCGCGCTGCACTTTCTTGTCAAGATCATTTGTGGCGCGAATCTTCGCCGTCGGCACGTCCTTCAAAGCCTGCGCGACGACGATGTTCGGCAGGAAGCTCGACATCGTCTGTTCCGTGCACCCGTACGGATAGCTCGTCAGGTAATCGAGCGCGCCGAACAATGCGCCGGCAATCGAAGGCGACGTTTCGATGCGCAGAGTGCGCGCCTGCGCGTCGGTAGTGCCGGGCAAATTCAGGTTAAAAGTCTGATC
Organism: Pyrinomonadaceae bacterium; assembly: GCA_036001745.1. Lineage (GTDB taxonomy): Bacteria > Acidobacteriota > Blastocatellia > Pyrinomonadales > Pyrinomonadaceae > UBA11740. Next base: position 4,148 of record DASYTZ010000228.1, on the reverse strand, counting down.
CGCATCGTTCTGCATCAACGTCGTTGTGTTGCCGAGCGTCTGCTTCAACCCATGCGGCACAATGTCCATCGTCATTTCAACCGCGTCGGACTCTTTGTCCGTCAGAGCCTTCGCCAGCAGCGTCAGCTTCCCAACCTGATTTGCCTGCACGCGCCAATCAACACGATGCTCGCCATTTTGGCGAATCGTCACAGTTTCGCTTGGCGAATCCAGCAACTGCGCGCCGTTGATGTCGAGCGAAATCTTCGTTGACTTATCACTCTTCAAAAAGTTGTGCACAACGCCGGAGATCGTGACCGTGTCGCCTTCAGTCAGAAAGCGCGGCATCTCGAGTCGCATGATCACGTCTTTGCGCGCGATCGTTTTCTGGACCGACGAACCAACGCGCGTGTCGGTCGTGACCGCGCGCGCAGTCGCGCGCCAGGTAGTCAGGTTATCGGGAAGTTTGAATTCAACAGTCGCTTTGCCATCACCACCGGTCACCACGTCCGGCTGCCAGAACGCGGTGTCTTTGAATTCTTTGCGGATGGTTGGTTCGGCGTAGGAAGTACTCTCGTTCTTGAAGTCCGCGAGCTGATAAGCGGACTTGTTCTTCGCAAGATCGGCAGGATTCTCTCCCGCGTAACCCGTGAACGTGTAATGGATCGCGAGACTCGTCTGCACTTCGTTATAGCGCCGGCCGTAAAAATCGCGCTTGATGTTGCCGGCCGTCTCGGGCGAAATGCTGTAGATTGCTTCGTCGACGATGCCAAGACTCACTTCCGCATTTGCCGCGGGCGACCCGTCTTCGTTGCGCGCCATGATCGTGTACGACGCGACTTCGCGCGGCTTGAACTCTTTCTTGTTGGGAATGATATCGAGTTGCAGCATCTTGTCGCGCGCCGGCACGGCGATGAGCTGGCTCTGCTCGAACATGTCGTTGTCCTGAACGAACGCGACGTCAAGATACACGTTCGGTTCGTACTTACGATCGATCGGCACATCGATAACGATGCTGCGTCCCGGCGCATCGATCTGCCGCACGGTGAGCACTTCAGAGAGTTCAGTCGTAACAAGCAGATGCGCCTTGTCTTTCGGCAGCATTGCCAGCACGTGCGCCGTCTCACCCGGTTTGTAAGACTTCTTGTCGGGCACGAGCTTGATCGCGTCTTCCTCGTAATCGCGATACTCGAAATCGGACCACTCGCCCTTCTTGTCCGGGGCCCAGAACGATCCCCCGCGATTCACAATCTCTTTTCCGTTTTCGTAAACGATCGCTTTGACGTAGATGCTCCCGGGCGAGGGCACTGTGAAATCGTAAGTCGCGTTTCCCTGGCTGTCGGTGTTCACATCGACCGACGAGAGTTCGCGCTCATGCAGGATGTAATCGTACGTCGTGTACTTATAGCCGTTGTACTCTTCTTCCTTCTCCTTTTTCTCCCACTTCTGCTCGATGAACTTCACAGTGACTTTCTGTGAGACGGGATGTCCGGCATAGTCAGCAGTCTTCACGCGAATCTTCGCCGGGTCGCCCTGGAAGTACAGATAGCGTTCGGGATAGGCGTCGGCGACAGTTTTGCCGCGTGTGCCGATGAATGACGCCGCGCCGGACATCTCGCGTCGTGACGCGTCGGTGACCTGCGCTTCGAGGCGATACGAATAGTCCCATTCTTCTTTGTCGCCCGGCGCCGGCACTTCGAAATCGACGACCATCTCGCCGCGCGAATTCATCTGGCCTTCGCCTTCGGTCACGAGATCGGTGCCGTAATACCCGTAGTCTTCTTCATCGCCGCCTTCATTTTCCGGACCGGCTGCGTCATCAAATTCGTCACTCGATTCGTTGTCCCACCACCAGTGGTAATAGCGTTGTTTGTAGATGTAGTACTGCACGTCGGCATTCGTCACGGGTGCGCCAAAGAAATAGTTCGCGCTGACCGTGAAGCGTACTTTCTCGCCGACTGCGGCGAACTCTTTCGGACCTTTGACCGTGACTTTGAACTCAGGCTTTTTGTATTCCTGAACTTCGAAGTAACCGCTCGAGGTCGCTTCGCCAATCTTGGCCGTGAGGTTGTAGCCGCCGAGGGGCGCTTCGTCTGAAAGATCCACGTCGCCGCTGAAAGTGCCGCGGGTGGACAGCGGCAAATCTTTTTCGTAAATCTTTCCGCCGTTGGGATCTTCGATCGTGACACTGACGGTCTTCGCGTCGAGCAGCTTGTAACCTTCACGCCCCCATTGGCGCAGGATGCCTTTGAAGAAAACCTTCTGCGCCGGACGATAGATGGGCCGGTCGGTGTAGATGTAGCTGGTCAGGTCTTCACTGGAAAGCAGATCGTCTTCGCCGCCTTCGCCGCTGAAGTAGAACGATTCAATATCCGAAATGACGAAGTTGTCGCGGTCGCGCGCCATGATCAAATAAGCGTTTGTCTTCGAATCTTGCGGATCGACATCTTCGGCTGGCGTTTCGTTAGTTTTCTCCGGCGGCTTGATTTCAGTTTTGAAGACGCCGCTCTTGTCGGTCTTTCCCGTCGCCAGCGTCTTTTTCGCGTTGGTCACTTCGACGTCGGCGCCTTCTCGCGGCGCTCCGGTTTTGCGATCGACAACGTAAACAACCACCTGACCGTCGCCGGTGGTCTTTTGCACCATCGTCAGGCTCGTGACGACCGCAATCGAGTACGCGCGCAGGTCGCCGTTGACGCCTTCGATCAAGTAGACGCCGGGATCCATTTTGCCGATCGGAATCGTGCGGCTATCGTATTCGTTTTCGAGCGCCGGCAGTCTTTCGCGCCAATCCTTCACCTTCTGATCCGGATTCAAAAGCGGCACGCGCGCGTAATCTGCCACGTTCAAAGGCGTGCGTGTCGGCTCTTTCTCTTTGCGAAACTTTTCATTAAACGCCGCGCGATGCCCCGACAGCAGATGGTCGCGCACGTAATTTTTGACGGCGGAAAAAATCGAGGTCTTCAAACGGTGAGTGCGCTCAAGCAAAGAAATGCGGGCGCCGTAGCCTTTCGACAATTGCTCCTTTTCCTGCTCGCCCATCTCGTGCGGGTTGTCGAGCTGCTTGAAAAATTTGTTCGGGTCTTTGACGCGATAGACGCGGAAATCGAGGTAGTCGACGTTCTGATAACTCGCCCAGAGTCGCGCCGATTCATTCGGCGAATAAGTGCGGTTCGTGGTGAGCGAGAAATAAGGCTTCGTGCTCGAGATGGTCGGCGTCTCTGGCTGCGCGGCGGCGGTTTCAGCCGGCTTCGCGCTTCGTGCACGAATGATGTTGAAGCCGAACACGGACGCAACCAGCGCGAAGTAGATGATGCCGGTCGCGATGTAGCGACGAACGCGGGGATTAGTGTTAGACATGATGTTTACCCTCAAAAGAGGTCGCTTGCTAAAGAACTTTCACCACAGAGGACACAGAGGAAGACAATTAAGCATTTTAGAACTCTCTAATTCCACATCTCATCTTGATACCAGTCGTTTTTGCTTTCCTCTGTGCCCTCTGTGGTGAAATTTCATTTGGAACACGAAACCTTATTGCAAAATCTTCAGCCGATAAAACCCCAAAAAATTCTTATTGCTCTCGACCGGCCGCCAACGCGAATCGGGATGCTGATCCAGCACCGACAGCTCAAGCTTCTTGACCGTTCCATCATCGGTTGCCGTCGAGCCGGTGTGATAGACGACCCAATCGCGCTGGCCGTTCGGCGCCACGCGGGGCGAACCGAGAAACACCATGACGTGATACGGGAACTTCTGGACCCAGGGCTGGTAGTAGAAGAGCAGGTCGCCGGGTTCGGCTTCGCGGCGGTCGCGGCTGACGAAAACCACATTGAAGTTTTTCAGTGTGCGCCCGTCGGCAAATTCGGAAAATTTACCGTCGCGAATATCGCCATCGTGATACGAACCAAAGTCCGCCCGAAAAATCTTTTCGCCAAGTTGGTTGTTATCAAGATCGAAGCCGTTGACGTCGCGCGCGACCGGTTCGTACGCCGGTCCCATCTTTTGAAACCACGTGCGATCGTGATGTCGCAGGGCTTCCCGCATCGCAAACCGCACCAATCCGGCGCAGTCGCGCTGTTCTCTTTTCCACTGTTCGCTTAATTGGTAGAACTGAGTTTCGGCGATCGCCGTGAACCAGCGGCGGAAGTTTTCGCGATCTTCAAAGGTGCGCA
>DASYTZ010000227.1:0-8711 GCA_036001745.1 Pyrinomonadaceae bacterium | reverse complement strand
CGTCGGCATGAAAACGCATGCCCGAAAGACGACGCCCGGGAAATTCATTTTCGCGAGTGCATCCGCGAACCGATCAGCATCGATGTAAGGCGCACCGACAATTTCGAAGGGCCGCGTCGTTCCCCTCCCTTCGGACATCTGTGTGCCTTCCAGATGAACGGTCCCTGGGAAGACGGTGGCGGATTCGACGCTCGGTATGTTCGGCGACGGAAGTACCCAAGGGCCGTCCGTTTGATCGGACCAGCGTTCGCGTGACCATCCGTTGAGTTCAATCACATCGAGCTGGCAACCAATGCCGAATTCATCATTGAACAGGCGTGCTAATTCGCCGATCGTCATCCCGTGCCGCGTCGGGATTGGGAACTGGCCCACGAAAGACTCGTGGCCGCGCTCTAGCAGATTGCCTGCGACTGCGACGCCACCGATCGGATTTGGCCGATCACAAACGACCACTCTCTTGCCGAAGCGTTTGGCCGCGCGCATACAGTTCGCCATCGTGTACGCGAAAGTGTAGATGCGGCAGCCAACACCCTGGAGATCGACCACGATGATATCAACGTCGCGCAGCATTTCTTCAGTCGGTTCCCGCGTCTCGCTGTACAGCGAATAGATGGGCACGCCCGTGCGTCGATCAATCGCGTGGCCGGTCTCGATCATGTTGTCCTGGACATCGCCGCGAATGCCATGCTGTGGACCGAACAGTGCCGTGAGATCAATCTTCGGATGTGCGTAGCAGAGATCGGCGGCATGATGAAAGTCATGATCGACTGACGCCTGGTTACACACGAGTCCCACGCGCGCGCCATCAAGCGCGTCGATGCGTTCGTCGAGCAGGCGTTCCAGCCCAAGCTTGATTTGATGTCGGCAGTTCGACATTTAATTCCAAAGTGAGATTAACCGCAGAGAACTGAGCCGCCATTCACGTTCAGAATTTCTCCGTTGATGTGACGCGCCCAGTCGGTACAGAGAAACACAATTGGCCATGCGATGTCCTCTGGTGTGGCCACGCGCCCGACGGGAATCGAGCCCTCGATCGACTTTTTGAATCCCGGTTGCGCGAAAGCGTCCGCACACATGTCGGTGTCCACCCAGCCCGGCGCAACGGCATTCACATTGATGCCGAACGGACCGAGTTCGGCTGCCAACGATTTGGTAAACGAGATCTGTCCGCCCTTCGACGCCGCGTAGTTCGAAACGTTTGCTTCGCCCCGCTGTCCGGCGGTGGAGCTGACGATCACAATTCGTCCAAATCCATTCTGCTTCATGTGCGGCGCGGCAGCGCGGCACGCCGCCCAAGTCCCTTTCAAGTTCAAATCAATTGTGCGGTCCCAAACCTCTTCGGACATCTGATCGATTGGGCCGCCCTCCCAGATGCCCGCGTTGCAAACCAAAAAATCTACGCGACCGAAGTGTGCCACCGTTGCATCGATGAGTCGTTGGGCGTCGCCTGTGTGCGCAACGTCGGCCTGAACGGCGAGGCCTTGCGCGCCGTGTGCTTGCGCCGCAGAAACGGCATCGTCGGCGGCCTTTCGATCCTTCAAATAATTGACCACGACGCTGGCGCCCAGCTTCGCAAAGCAATCGATCGCTGCGCGCCCAATGCCACGTGAGCCGCCGGTCACCACTGCAACGCGATTCGCGAGATTCAACTCAACCATGACTTGGTCATGCCGCTCGGCTCATCGGACGCTGTGTTCGGTCTCCATCGCTGAAGCTTCAGCAGATCTCCTTTCGGCGAAACTTGTCGCTTCAGCTATAAATCTATCGAATAGAGAGCGCGAAAACTGATCTCGCTCCCAGCCCAATTCCGGATGCCATTGAACGCCAAGCACGAAGCGATCGCTGCGCGGATCTTCAACGGCTTCAACCAAACCGTCCGAGGCCCAGGCTGTCGCGATGAGTTCCCTTCCCAACGTTTCCAGAGCCTGATGGTGATGGCTGTTGACTGGCGCGTGATCGGATTTCGCCAATTGCCTTATCAAACTATCTTCCAGAAGTCGGACGCTGTGCGAATGTCGATCACGTGGCGCGCCTTGCTGATGCTTAATCGTTTCCGGCCATTGGCTGCCGATATCTTGAATCAGCGAGCCGCCGCGCGAGACATTGAGAATCTGCAAGCCAAAACAGATCGCGAACAGCGGAATGGCGCGCTGTTCGACTTCCGTTAGTACCAACAAGTCTGTGTCGTCTTTGATTGGATGGACCGCACCGAGCTTTGGATGTGGCTGCTGTCCGTATCGTAAGGGATCGACGTCAGAATCGCTGCCCGGAAGCAAGATTCCGTCCAGACCAGCGACCGCGCCGCGAATAAATTCAGCCTCCGGAATCAGCGGTATATGCACCGGCAGGCCGCCGGCGGCTTCCACCGCTTCGCTGTAATGCCGAGAGAGATAAAACCGATCGGTTTCGAGTTCGATGCGCATCGTGATCCCGATGCGCGGCCGCGCGAGTTTGCTCATCTGCTGGTCTGCTGTTTCTGCGAAACAATGAATTGCATTGCCATAATAACGCAGATGGCCCGCTTGACTAAACTTCGCAGCAGTTCCTATAGTGCTGTTTCGCTTCATGACGAAAGATCAATCCCTGAAAATTCGCAGTACGACGGTTCTGCTGGTGCGCCGTGATGGGCATGTCGCGCTCGCGGGCGACGGCCAGGTTACCGTCGGGGAAACAGTGATGAAAGCAAGCGCGAAAAAAGTGCGCCGGCTCTACAACGACAAGATTCTCGCGGGATTCGCTGGCGCGACGGGCGATGCCTTCTCTCTGCTCACACGTTTCGAAGGAAAGCTCGAGCAGTATCACGGCAATCTTGAGCGCGCCGCGATCGAGTTGAGCAAAGAGTGGCGTACCGACAAAATTCTCCGTCACCTCGAAGCCCTGCTCGTCGTGGCTGATGAGCGCACGTCATTTCTTCTTTCTGGCAACGGCGATGTTATCTCTCCGGATGATGGAGTGCTGGCGATCGGGTCAGGTGGTTCGTATGCGTTGGCCGCAGCGCGCGCTCTGATCGCGCACACACAAATGTCCGCGCGCGAGATCGCTCTCGAAGCAATGCGCATCGCGGGTGAGATTTGCATCTACAGCAACTCAAACATCGTCGTGGAAGAGCTTTAAGAGGTACTGAAGCGTAGGCGCGCCGACATTTACGGAAAGCTTTTGTTCGATCAGAAAAGCAAGCATGGTTATTTATCTCGCAGGTGAACAGGAAGAGCGGGAAGTTCGTTTGGACGAGCTGACCCCACGTCAGATCGTCGCCGAACTGGACAAGCACGTCGTCGGTCAGAACGGGGCGAAACGAGCGGTGGCAATCGCCCTTCGCAATCGGGTTCGTCGCAAGAAGCTAGCGCCCGATCTCGCGGCCGACGTCATTCCAAAGAACATCATCATGATTGGCTCGACCGGCATCGGCAAAACTGAAATCGCCCGGCGTCTGGCGCGCATGTCCAGCTCGCCCTTCCTGAAAGTCGAGGCCTCCAAGTTCACTGAGGTCGGTTACGTGGGTCGCGACGTTGAAAGCATGATTCGCGACCTCACTGAAATTGCCGTGGAGATGACCCGTCAGGAGAAGGTCGAAGAGATTGCGGACAAAGCTGAGCTGAATGTCGAAGAACGCATCCTCGACATTCTTCTCCCGCCGCCGAAATCCACTGCGGGCAGTCCCCTCTTCGATTTTGATTCCGGAGAAGTCACGGCGCCCGTACTCGTTCCTGACAACGAACCAAAGGACGAGAACTTCGCGCGCACGCGTGAGAAGCTTCGTACGCAACTGCGTTCCGGCAAGCTCGATAACCGGCTGGTCGAGATGGAGGTGCGCGAGAAAAACTTTCCCACCATCGAATTCGCAGGGCCGATGGGCGTGGAAGAGATGGGCATCAACATGAAGGATATGCTGGGCAACCTCTTTCAAGGCCGAACCAAGCGCCGCAAGATGCGGGTGGACGAAGCGATGGAGTACCTGATGCAGGAAGAGGAAGAGCGGCTCATCGATATGGACGCGGTCGCGCGTGCTGCGTTGGAACGAGTCGAATCGTCGGGGATCATCTTTCTGGATGAAATCGACAAAATCGCGGGCCGCGAGACTGGTCATGGACCCGACGTGTCTCGTGAGGGGGTGCAACGCGACATTCTTCCCATCGTCGAAGGAACAACGGTCAACACACGTTACGGAATGGTTCGTACCGACCACATCCTTTTTATTGCGGCCGGCGCTTTCCATGTTTCAAAGCCTTCCGATCTGATTCCCGAACTTCAGGGGCGTTTCCCTATTCGCGTCGAACTGGAGTCGCTAACCATCGAAGACTTCAAGCGAATCCTGGTTGAGCCGAAGAACTCGCTCGTCAAGCAGTACAAGGCATTGATGGAAACCGAAGGAGTGAAGCTGGACTTTACGCAGGACGCGATTGACGCAGTCGCTAATTTTTCGGCGCGCGTGAATAGCCAAACCGAAGATATCGGCGCGCGCCGGCTGCACACCATCATGGAACGCCTGCTCGACGAGATCAGTTTCGAAGGGCCGGACCTCGAGCCGAAGCAGAGAACAATCGACGCAGCGTACGTTGAACAGATGCTCGCCGATACCGTAAAGGATCAGGATCTGAGCCGTTACATCCTCTAATCGCCTCCACGAACCGACGTGCCCCAACATGGAAAAGCTTCAGTGATTTCGCGCAAGTCGGCGACTCGTCACTTAATGCTGTTGCTCGGTCTTGCCGCGTTATCGATGGCGCCGACCTGTGGCAAACGTCGGCCGCCACTGCCGCCAGTTGAACGCATTCCGCAACGCACGGAGTTGTTGTCAGGCGTGCAGCGTGGCAATCAGGTCATTCTCAATTGGCCCGCGCCGCGACGCAACGCCGGACCCGGCAGCGTCCAGAGCATTCGCCGAATTGATGTCTACCGTGTCGCCGAAAAGCCTAACGCGCCGCTGCCAATGACTGAAGAAGAGTTCGGTGCGCGCGCCACCCTGATCGGTTCGGTCACCTATGACGAAATCAAGCAAGGCAGCGATAACCTCACTTACACCGACACACTGGAACTTGCGGGTGAACCCTCGCGCCTGCGCTACGCTGTCCGTTACGTAAATGCTTCAGGCCAACGCGCCGCCTTCTCGAATTTCCTTTTGATTGAACCCGCGGCTCGAATCGCAGAGCCACCTGGCAATGTTCGTGCGGAGTTGTCTGAGACTGCGGTTAGCGTCAAATGGGATCCGCCCAAACAGAACATTGATGGTTCTACTCCGGTGAACTTGCTTGGCTACAACGTGTATCGCGTAATCGCGTCGCAAACTGAAATCGGGCAGACGCCAATCAATCAGGGTTTGATCACGACGCCCATGTACCAGGATCGAAATTTCAGGTTTGGCGAGAAGTACACATACGTCGTTCGCACGGTTTCGCTCGGAACACTGGCGCGTCCGGTTGAGAGTCTCAACTCAAACAGCGTTGAAGTCGCGCCAGTCGACATCTATCCACCATCGTCGCCCACGGGCGTAAGCATCGCGCCCGCTCCTGGAAGACTAGCCTTGTTCTTCGCCGCGAATTCCGAAGCCGACGTCGCGGGATATCTAATTTACCGCTCGACCGATCCAAACGCTCCGAAGCCGTGGACTTTGCTGACGCAAGCGCTGCTGACGCGAACGACGTTCACCGATGAAAATGTAGATCCGGGAAAGGTGTATTACTACTACATCGCTGCTGTTGATGCTGTGGGCAACAAGAGCGCACCGTCTGAAGTTGTTTCCGAGACTGCGCCATAGCGCTCCCCATCGTTGTAGGAAAAAGCACAGCCCGCCACGTTATTCGCGTGACGGGCTGTTTCGTTTTCAGAAACTTGCGGTTTTAGAGCCCGCTAAGGTTCAGAATCACACTGAGGATATTCGAGAGTATGTTGTACCGTCCGTTTGCATATCTGCCGTACTGATAGCGACCGTAATAACCGTCCTCGTATCCACGGCGAAAGCCTTCGCGGAAGTAATACTGGTACTCGTTAAGGTCGACGTAATAACCGTCGTAGCCGTACGTCGCATCGAGATACGCGTCGGAACTTTCATAGTCAAAGCCCCAACCGTCTTCGCGGTCGGCCCGTCCGGCGTAATACCCTTCCTGGTAGCCCTCATCAATGGCGCGCCGCAGCAAGTCCGCGCCATATTGGTTCACGTAGTAATTCTGATTGCCGCGGTAGTACGAGTATGTCGGATAACCATAGTCGCGATAGACGAAGGTCTGGAGCCGAGTTCGATCGCGCCGCAGGCGCTCGTAATATCGCTGATGGAATCGCCAGTAGTTCAGGCGCCGCTGATTTTGAAGCTGACGCTCGCGTTCTCGCCACCAGCGATCGCGATCCAAATCGCGCTGGCGAAAGTCGTTTTGGCGCTGACGCCATGAATTCTCTTCCCGGCGACGCCATTCTTCCCGGTTCTGATTTTGCCACGTACGGTTGTCGTTGCGATTCCGCCAGTCGCGGTTCTGATTATCGCCATTACGACGCTGGTCGAGGCGGTTACGTTCCTCTTCGCGACGTCGCTCTTCCCACTGGCGACGTTGGTTCTCAATTTGTTGCTGCCCGGTCTGTCGCTGTTGGCGCTGCTGTTCCCATTGACGTCTTTGCTCCTGACCTTGGCGCTCGTTTAGCCGTCGCTGCTCTTCATTCTGACGGCGCTGTCGTTCTAGTTCGCGCTGTTGCTCGAGATTTCGGCGCTGGTCATCGTTCTGCCGCCGTTGCCATTCCCTCTGCCGCTCTTCGTCGTTCTGGCGACGCTGAAGTTCCGCGCGACGTCTCTGCTCTTCGTCCGCGCGGCGCTGCTGCTCGAGCCGCCGATTGTCCTGATCGCGGCGCCGCTGCAAGTCTTCGTTCCGGCGCTGCTCACCGAGGCGACGCTGCTCCTCTTGCTGCCGCTGTTGCTCTTGTTGTCTCTGCTGTTCCCACTGCCGCCGTTGTTCGGCGCGTTCCTGGTCCTGGCGCTGCCGATCAGCGTTCCGCTGGCCGTCGTCTCGACGCCGTTGCTCCTGCTGTTGTCGTCGCTCTTCCTGCGACTTCTCCTGTTGTTCTTCCTGTCTCTCGATCCTTCGCTGACCGCGGTCAGCGCGATCCTGCGCGCGCACAAGACTGGAAACTCCAAGCGTGGAAGACATCGCGATGGCAAGAGTGATAGACAGCCTTCTAAGATAACTGGATTCCATGATTACCTCCGGAAAAACTGGGCTGAGGGGAAAGTGGTTTCGGCCGCGTGAACTGCAATCGCTATTCCAGCGGGTGTCTTTGATGAAAACTGAGAATCGCGGGAGAGGTCGGCGCGATTCCGGCACGATATCGTCCGGCTGGTAAACCTAATCGGGTTCAAGTGGTCAGCGACCGCAAGATAAATCTCTGGCCGCTGTAATTCGCGCCGGCTTTCGCTTATATTTAAACCAAACAAAACTCAGGAGACGCTTATGAAGTTCTTTTTGGATACTGCCAATCTGGATGAAATTCGTCAGGCGGCCGCCCTCGGCTTAGCCGACGGGGTCACGACCAACCCAACGCTGGTTGCGAAAGAGGGTAACGTCGATTTCAAGCAGCACATCGCGGAAATCTGCAAGATCGTTTCGGGGCCGGTGTCGGCTGAAACCACGAGCGACGATCGCGACGTGATGCTTAAGCAAGGTCGCGAGTACGTCAAGATTGCCCCGAATGTGGTCGTCAAATGTCCGCTCACGACAGCAGGGTTAGAGGCGACAAAGATTCTGAACGATGAAGGAATCAGCGTTAATGTGACCCTTTGCTTCTCAGCAGCGCAGGCCGTGTGCGCCGCAAAGGCGGGCGCGTCGTTCATCAGTCCCTTCCTGGGTCGGCTCGACGACATTGGCGACAATGGTTTACGGCTGCTCGAAGAGATTATTGAAATCTACGACAACTACGAATGGAAGACCGAAGTGCTCGCTGCCAGCCTGCGTCATCCAATTCATGTGATTGAAGCGGCGCGCATGGGAGCCGACATCGCTACGATGCCCTTCAAAGTCTTCCAGCAATTGTTGAAGCATCCATTGACCGACAAAGGTCAGGAGCAGTTTCTCGCCGACTGGAAGAAGACCGCCGCGGCGAAAGCTTAATAAAACAGAGGCCAGAAAAATCAGAAGTCAGATGTCAGTAGCATCGAAGACCCAACGGACATCTGACTCGGATCTCAAGCGCGGGCCAAGCGAGCCTGTTCTGACCTCTGACCTCCGACCTCTGACTTCTGTAGTCATCGCCCGCAACCTCACAAAAATCTACGGCAAACAGAAAGCGGTTGACGGTATCGAATTCTCCGTCAAGCGCGGCGAGACGTTTGGTCTGCTTGGGCCGAACGGCGCTGGCAAATCAACCACCATGCGCATGATCGCGTGTCGGACACCGCTCACCTCGGGCGACCTGTCTGTCGAAGGCCTCGACGTGCGCACGCACGGTCGGCAGATTCGGTCGCTCATCGGCGTTGTTCCGCAGGACAATAATCTCGATCCCGATTTGAACGTCATTCGGAACCTAATCGTCTACGCGAGCTATTATGGGATTCCAAAGAGACAGGCCGCGCCGCGCGCCGAAGAACTGCTTCACTTCATCGGCATGTCCGGTCGCGCCGATGCGAGGATCGACGAACTCTCGGGTGGGCTGAAGCGCCGATTGATGATTGCGCGGGCTTTGTTGCACGAGCCGCGGCTGTTGGTGCTGGATGAGCCTACAACCGGACTCGACCC
>DASYTZ010000226.1:0-9825 GCA_036001745.1 Pyrinomonadaceae bacterium | reverse complement strand
ACCCAGGACCGCAACCGCTATGAGGGGTCAGCCAAGCTCCAGAACATCTATGGAAGACATACCATTAAGTATGGCTTCGAGTGGTTCCGGAACATTTACAACATCAACACCCTATCTACGGGCCCGTCGTTGACTTACGCGAACCCGCTGGGCGTAGCCGCGGTGACCTCGAGCGCGACGCCGATTAACTCAGTTAATGGCATGCGCATCACGAACAACTTCAGCGTCTGCACGACGCGCGGCACGCAGATCGTTTGCCCGAGCAGCACCGCGACGAACCTTCTGAGTTCACCTGGCGTTGTGCTGCCGGCTGGTTTGACCAGCGTCGCGACTGGTGCGATTACGGCGACGGAAGCGTTCGGCAATCCGTTCCTGGTTCGCACGACCACTCGCGTTCGTGACTTTGAGTTGGTTGCCGACACCTACACGGACGTTGAGGGTTTCTACGTTCAGGACGACTTCAAGATCACCAAGGATGTCCAGTTCAACTTCGGACTGCGTTGGGACTTCCAGCAGGCTTATGGCGCCGGCAGCCTGACGTACCTGAAGCTTAACAACTTCAAGAACAACACACAGCCACGCGTCGGCCTGATTTGGGATTTCACCGGCAAGGGTAAGGGCAAACTCTCAGTCAACTTCGCCCGTTACCTCGAGACGCCGATTCCGCTCGACGTGAACGTTCGCGCCGGCGGCGGTGATTCGCAGACCGACAAGAACTTTAACGTTAACCGTTACGCCGCACCCGCGGGCGCCACGATTGCGACTGGCTTTGGCCTGCGCAACCTGGGCGCTGAAGCGACTCCGATCGATTTTGATCTGAAGCCGCAAACGGTGAATGAAGCGTCGGTCGGCTTGGAATACGAGGTGGTTAGAGACCTCGCGCTGGGCTTCCGCGGTGTTTATCGCACCCAGGGCTCGGTGATCGAGGACGGCTCGTTCGACGACGGCAACAGCTACTTCCTGTTCAACCCGGGCGAGAGCCTGACTGAACGTCTGGCGTGCGCCGATCCGACCATTGGCTGTTTCGGACGCGCTCGTCGTTACTATCGTGCCTTGGAGTTCAGCGCGACGAAGAGATTCACGAACAACTATCAGTTCATCGCTTCGTACGTATACTCGAGCCTGATTGGTAATTACGAAGGTCTGTTCCGTAATGACAACGGCCAGTCTGACCCGAACATCACATCGTTGTTCGACCTGGTCAGCTTGTTGACGAACTTGTATGGACGTCTGCCGAACGATCGGCCCCACGTCTTCAAATTCAACGGCAGCTACCGGACGCCCTGGAAACTCGTGGTGTCCGGCAACTTCTACTCTCAGTCCGGTATTCCGTACAACCAGTTGATTCCGCACCCCGTGTACGGAAACAACGAAGGCTTTGCGGTGCCGCGCGGCACGGCGATCGTCCCGAACACCGGGGCGACTGTGCCGGGTGGATCGAATGGCGTCGAAAGCGCCGTCGGAAGCACTCGCACTCCGTTCCAGTTGAACTTGGACCTCGGTGCTTACATGCCGATCAAACTCGGCGAGAACAAGGAGCTGCGTTTCACGGCTGATTGGTTTAACGTCTTCAACAACCAGCGCGCTTTGACGCTGGACCAGACGTTCTCGCTGAACAGTGGCGTCACCGGAGTAGCGCCGGTTCAGAATCCGTTCTACGGTTCTGGCCTGATCTTCCGGTTCCCGTCATACTTCAGGTTCGGCGCCAGATTCCAGTTCTAAAACTGGCAGCTTTCACGTGCCGGCGAAAGCAGGCACGTCCATTTAGCAGAGAGGGGCGCCGTAAAGCGTCCCTCTCTTTTGTTTTTATCGAGCACTAGAAACACTCACGCAGGCTTCAGTTAGTAAGATCCCTCTCTGGTTGTTTGGAAAGGAGTTCGGGATGATCGCACCCAGCCGCTATGTCGCATTCCGCGGAAGATTCGTCAAGTCTTTACATCTCAGCCTGCTTCTTCTGATCGTGGCTGCGCCGCTGTACGCGCAGGGCGGGATAGATTCGATGGGCACCGGCGGCAAGAATAGAATCCATGGGCGCATCTATTTCCCATCGGGTCGGCGTTCCGATGCGAGCAGCATCAAAGTAACGCTCGAAAGTTCCAGCTCAGAAAGAATCTTCGTAGTCGCGGACATGAACGGCACTTTCGTGTTTAATAATTTGGCGCCGGGCTCGTACACGATCACGGTCGATGCGGGGCCTGACTACGAACTTTCGAAAGAGCAGGTGCTAATCGAAGGCATGGGCGGCGGTCGCAACACGGCCGGCATTGACCTTTCGCGCACGAACGTCCCACGTACCTTCAGCGTAATGATCAATCTACAGCCAAAGCACATCGCGACTTCGAAACCTGCGGTGATCAACGCCGCGCTGGCGGCGGTTCCGAAGGCGGCCGCCGATGCTTATCGTGCGGCACTCGAGTCCGCCAAGGCTGGGGACTCCAGGAAAGCGGTGGCCGAGCTTAAGACGGCCCTAAGCCTCTATCCAGATTTCGCGCTCGCCTTAAATGAATTAGGCGTGCAGTATCTGAAACTCGGAGAAACAAGCAAAGCCGTCGAGGCATTGCGCAATGCAGTTACCCTGCAACCTGACGACTTCACACCACGTTTGAACTACGGGATTGCCCTGCTCGAAGCGAAGGATTCTACCGCTGCTGAACAGCAACTGCGACTGGCAGTAACCAAGAACGGATCGTCATGGACGGCACACATGTATCTGGGGGTTTCGCTTATCGGTTTGAGGAAATTGTCAGACGCCGAACAGGAGCTGAGGCGCGCGTTGGAGATCGGCGGCAAGCGCGTCGGACTTCC
This sequence comes from Pyrinomonadaceae bacterium, assembly GCA_036001745.1. Classification (GTDB taxonomy): domain Bacteria; phylum Acidobacteriota; class Blastocatellia; order Pyrinomonadales; family Pyrinomonadaceae; genus UBA11740. The sequence goes on along the minus strand of DASYTZ010000226.1, from coordinate 7,020 downwards.
GCATTATTGGTTAGGCGGGATATATTGGGACCGAAATGAATATGCGCGCGCGGCCTCGGAATTGGAACAGTACCTCGAGCTGGTGCCGAACGCACCCAACGCAGAACGAATCCGCCGCACCATAAAGGATTTGCGCGCTAAACAATCATCTCCAAAGCAATAAGTGAAAGGATTTACAGATGTTCGATTCATCCCTAACCACGTTCGCCAGGTCCTTTGTTCGATTAACTCTCGTTTTCATGATTGCTCTTATTGCCGTCGCCTCAGCCGTGGCGCAAGGCGTCGGAAGCTCGCGTGGACTCCCCGGCGGAGAAGGCCGCCACATGATAAAGGGCCGGGTGTTTACTCCAACCGGACGTCCGGCCGAAGCCGGCATGAAAGTAAGGCTGGAAGGCCAGGGCGACGCAGCCGGCTCGAAGACGACGGCGACTGATCTGGATGGTGCGTTCCTATTTAGTAACGTGACGCCGGGCAGCTATGCCGTCATTGTCGACCAAAGCCCGGATTACGACATGGCGCGCGAGCCGGTGCAGATTACTCCCGGCTATGGAACTTACGCGGCCTCCCAGACCATGAATGTTACGGTTAATCTTAAAGCTCGCGGCGCTGCCGCTGCCTTCGCAAAGATTCCCAAGGACGCTCGGGATGCGTACACAAAAGGAATGGAAGCCGCATCGAAAGGGGAAAGCAAGACAGCTATCGAGATGTTTGAAAAGGCGGTTTCGATCTATCCCACATTTTCGCAAGCGCTGGGCGAACTCGGACTGTTGTTTATGCGATCCGGCAAGATGGACAAAGCGGCGAAGACCTACGAAGCCTTGCTCGCCATTACGCCGAACGACGCGACCGCGCATTTGAATCTCGGAATTGCTTTGTACAACGTCGCCACCACGCAAATTAATGACAGGAAACTGGACGAAGCGAAAGACACGCTTACCAAGGCCGAACTTCAATTGCGCCAGGCTTTGAAGATGAACTCCACGAGTCCCACCGGCCATTACTACCTCGGGCTAATCCTGATCAAGGCAAAGAGATACGACGAGGCGCAGAAAGAAATGGAGACGGCGATCGCAAATGGCGGTCAGGACATCGCGCTCGCTCATAAGTATCTCGGTGGGTTATACATCAATTCGAACCGCAACAAAGACGCGGCTGACCAGCTTGAGAAATACCTGGAATTGGATCCGAAAGCACCCGACGTCGAACGAATTCGCGGAACGATCAAAGACCTTCGTAGTAAGCAGTAGGATCGCAATGAGCCGGCGTCGTCTTTTCTTCCTGATAAGTGCCGTCGTCCTGACATTGGCGCTCTTTGGCGCCGCGCCTGTCTTCAGCCAGGACAAGCCGTCGCAGCCACAGCCGTCCTCAGATGACATTATTCGCGTCAATACTGAGTTGGTGCAGACTGACGTAACGGTCCTCGACAAAAAAGGCCATTCTGTCGATCAACTGAAACCCGAACAGTTTCAATTGGTTATTGACAAGAAACCGCGGCCGATCGCCTTCGTCGATCACGTCAGTTCAGGTACCAGCGCGCAAACAGCAAAGACGAATTCGCCCGAGGAAAACACTCCCGCCGTCGTCACGACCAAACGACTGGGACGAACGATCCTGTTTTACGTGGACGACATCCATCTTGCGCCCGATAGCTTGGTGCGCACACGCAAGGCTTTGGTCGATTTTATCGAGAATGGTTTGGGGCAAAAAGATCAGGTAGCGATCACTTCAGCGAGTGGCCAGGTCGGTTTTCTCCAGCAGTTCACTGACGACAAAGCAGTATTGCAGTTGGCGGTGGCGCGCCTCAGCTATCGCTCGATTTCAAAGGTCGATACCGACCAGCCACCCATGTCGGAGTACATGGCGCTGAAGATTCGTGACGGAGATGAACCGGCCATCAGCTATTACGTCACTGAGTTGATGCGGCAAAACTGCTATAAGGCAGGGGGAGGCGGCGAACCGATTTGCATGGTAACTCCCCAAGGGGCCCGCATTATGGTTCTCAACCGGGCACGCACGATCACGACGCAAACTGCGCCGGACACAGCCGCAACCTTGATTCGTCTCGAAGGTCTGATGCGCACCGTGGCGCAGTTCCCGGGCCGCAAGGTCTTGTTTGTGATCTCCGACGGCTTCTATCTGAACGACAAGCAAACGGGCTCACAGGACCGAATCAAGAAAATTACGGATGCTGCCGGCCGGGCTGGCGTAGTGATTTACACGCTCGATGCGCGCGGGCTGGTGACCGAAGCTTTGGACGTCACTAATAACAGGCCGACCGATCCGCAAGGGTTGACCATGGGCGCCACTATCGGCGAAGTTGCAGCTTCGCAGGATGGACTCAACGCACTGGCCGAAGACACCGGCGGTCGCGCGTTTCGCAACACAAATCGTCGCATGGGCGAATGGGTGCAGGAGGTTCTGGACGAGACCTCGAACTACTACATTCTGGCCTGGCGGCCTGATTCGGACGAGCAGAAGAAACGTAAATTTGATCACTTACAAGTGACCATCAAAGATCGTCCTGATCTGGTCGTTCGTCTGCGTCGTGGATATTTCAAGAGCGCGCCGTTGCCGATACTCACCATGTCGCACAAATCCGACAAGAACCCAATCAAAGCTCACGAAGACGACATGCGGGTGGTGATCGATTCGCCCCTCCCGCTAAACCAGATTTCGACTGAGCTATCGTTGGATACCTATCAAATGCCCGGCATCGGGACGCGCATCGTGGCTTCAATCAAGATGAGTCGCGAGGGGCTTACTTTCGACGCGTTCGAAGGGAAACAAGCGGCGGACGTTGATATCGGTGGAATCTTTTACGACGACAAGGGCAAGCCAAAAACCAGTTTCGTCGGCAGATTAAAAGTTTACAGCGACCCTTCCGGAAACAACACACCTGCCGTCTATCGATTTCAGTCGTGGCTGACGCCTGGCTTGTATCAATTGCGCGTAGGAATACGCGATTTGCGGACGGGTCGATCGGGCAGCGCGATGAAGTGGGTTCGCGTAGGCGGCGCTAACTGAGCTTGCCGGTTTTTAATTCCAGCAGGTGCCCCATCTTTTCTTTCTTCGTTCTCAAATAAGCCGTGGCGTGCTCGTCCGCCGGAATTGCGATCGCGACACGTTCCACAATTTCCAAGCCGGCGTCCTGTAGCGCCTTAAGCTTTCCCGGGTTGTTCGAGATCACGCGCACTTTGCACAAGCCCAGATCGAAGAGCACTTCCGCGCATTGACGATACTCGCGCGCGTCGACCGCGAGCCCGAGCCGTTCATTTGCTTCCACCGTGTCGGCGCCGCGGTCCTGCAACTCATACGCGCGAATCTTGTTGATGATTCCGATGCCGCGGCCTTCCTGCTGTTGATAGAGAACCGCGCCGCGTCCTTCCTGCTCGATCATCTGCATCGTCGTGTGCAGTTGCTGGCCGCAATCGCACTTCATCGATCCGAACACATCGCCCGTCAAACACTGGGAATGAATGCGCACGAGCGTCGGAATGTCCGGCCGCAGCTCGCCCTTGAAGATGACCACGAATTCTTCGTTGCTTGTCTTTGAACGGTAGCCGGCGATCCTAAAATCGCCCCATTCGGTCGGCAGGTTGGCCACCGCAACGCGCTCAACGGAAAGCTCGGGCGGCGCGTTCGGGCAAACCAGCGGTTCAACTTCTGCGGTGTTTACGTTGCAAGGCATATCCTGTTCACAAACCAGAAACTGCTGATTTTTGATAGATTGGCCGAAAAACGAATTATAGTGGTCGCGTCATCGGCGGACAAGCGGGCCTTCCGGGCTGCTGAAAAAATCAGACTATTGCTGACGGGGAAAGCGCCGCGATAAGATATCGTGCGGCGTAACCGCAAAAGCTACGAGCCGATGACGCCCGACAGAACGGCCCTGCCCATGACGACCAAGAGCGAAGCCAGTTCCGGCCGCACCGAACTCAGCACAACGCAAAGCCGTAATGCCGGTGAAGCCCAAGCCGAAAGGCGGCCGGCGCTGGTGTTTCTACGCGGCGAATTGCTTGCCGTGCCGATTCCGCTCGAACGCGCGGAAGTGACGCTCGGCCGCGCGCTCGAGGCTGACGTGCGCATCAACGACGGGCAAACGTCGCGTCTGCACGCGCAGATTCGTACTGAGCGAGATGAAGCCAGCGGCGAGATTCGTTACCGCCTGGTCGATCTTGATTCAACCAACGGGACATTACTGAACGGCAAGCCGATTACCGACGCGTTCCTCGAAGACGGCGACAAATTCGTCATCGGCGATCAATTGATCCGCTTTGAAATGTTGGACGAAATTGATCGAGAGTTTCAGCAACAGATTCATCGCTTGTTGGTGCACGATGAATTGACGGGATTGTTGACGAGCAAATCATTCTTCTCGGAGTTGCGTCGCGAAGCCGCGCGCGCCGAAGCCGAAAACAAACCGTTTTGCGTGTTGATGATGGATCTCGACCATTTCAAAGAGGTCAACGATACTTACGGACATCTGGTTGGCAGTGAAACTTTGGAAGAAGTGGGCGCGGTGATCAAAGGTTCTTTGCGCGCGGGTGATGTCGGTGCGCGTTTTGGCGGAGAAGAGTTCGCCGCGTTTCTGCTCGACGCTGACTACGCGCAGGGGATGGTCGCCGCCGAACGGGTGCGGTCGGCGATTGGGAAGTACGAGTTTTCCGCGACACGCCGCGGCAGTTCCGAACTGTCAGAACGACGGACGCACCACATGACCATCAGCGTAGGCGTCGCTTCATTCCCAGCCGATGCCAGCGATCCGATTCAATTGGTCGAGAAAGCTGACTCCGCGCTGTATCGCGCCAAGCGCTCCGGGCGCAATCGTGTGTGCGCGTATCGGCCGGGTAATAAGGCGCCGAAAAAGCTGGTGCGGCCGCGAAGATAGTCATAGATTGGTTTCCGCGCCGGCAATGTAATACTTTGCCCTGGCGCAAAATATCTGTGTGGCCCAGCGCGGAAGCGCTGGGAAAGCGAAATTCAGATTTTCCAGCCGCCGCTTTAACGGCGAGATTCTGTTAACGTCCGACCGTGAAACGCGGGTGTAGGAGGCAACCATGGTGAAACGCATATCACTCATCGCAATTATCGTTTGTTTCTTCGCTGTATTCGTTGTAGCTCAACAAACAGAATCACGCGTCGCATTAAATCAACCCGCGGTCGCCGCCGATACTCACGGCACTGCGGCGATCGAAGCTCGACTTTCGACACAGACGTTGAATGGCGCCGACGATTCACCGGTGATGAACGTGAAGCTCGTGGTAAAGAACGTCAGCAGCACGTTCTACACGTACGTGAGCGGTTGGGCGACCTTCTACGATTCGGCGGGCGTGCGTTGTGGCGAGGGATTGTTCAAGCTGGATGCGCTGGCAGTTGACGAGTCGGCCGCGGCGGACACGCCCGGGCTGCGGGTGCGCTGCTCGCCAGCGACGTGGCGAATCGTGGCGACGAACTTGTTGACTCGGACGGCCGATGTTGCGAAGCCTGGCGAGACCGCCACGCCAGCTTCTGAAGGTGAGCGCCCGACGCTCTCAAATTTCCTCATCAGCATCGACGGCGAAGAACATCCGATTCAGCTTAACAACCCCATCACGCTTCAGATGGGAAATCGCGAGCGCCGCATTGTGCTGCGAAGCGCGCCTTAATCTGAATTTCTTTGCGCCGCTTTGCGACTCTGCGTGAACTTCATTTCGCGCCTGTCCTCACGCAGAGTCGCCAAGCCGCAAAGACTCGCAAAGCATGTTCAATTAGTCGGTTTCGCCTGACACCGGCAGTAGCACCGCGCCACGCGGCATGATGTAACCCCTCGCGCTTGCCGGAATTCCCGATAGGACCGATTCGATACTTTGCCCCGAGATCATGCGCATGCGACGAACATCTTCATCATCCAGCTTTGTGATGATGTGAACGCGAAACCTTTCGGCTTTGGTCAGCAAGGCCCACGCAGTTTGACCATTCACCTCGTAATGCTCGCGCAGGCGCAGCTCAAGCGCTCGTGAGTCTTCCGATTCAAACCACTTCAAAAAATCGGCGCGCCCAAGTCCGTCAGCACATTCAGCCAGCAGAATGATCGTGCCGCCATTTACACAGGCGTGCGCCGCCATGTCGAGCGCTTTGTGCGCCTGAATCATGTTGATGTCGTATGGAGCGCCGCCGCAACTGACGATCACCATCTCGCGTTTCTCGGTAATCTTCCGTGAATGAGAGGCAGAATAGGCTTCGCAAGCGCGCTCGTGTGATGAACGCCAATGGCCGGCGAAGATCTGCTCCACCGCGCCGCGGTCGTTCACGATTGAGTTGATGGTGAGTGTCGGATCGATCATTTCCGCGACCCGTTCGCATTCTTCACTGACTGCGTTGCCTTTGAGCAACCCCGTTCCCACTCCGGCTCGTCTTCCGCCGCGTGCGAAATCCAAAGCCAGCATGTGCGTCGCCTCAATCGTTTGCGCAGAAGCTAATCCCGGACAGATCGATTTGCGGCCTCCCGTGAAGCCCGCGAAGTAGTGAAATCCAACTCCACCGGTGACGATTACTTTCGAGAATTCTTTCAGGGCGCGATTAACTTCAATCGGCGTCCCAGCCGCGCTCGTCCCGATTTTGATCAAATTTGCCGGATCGTAAGCATCATGATCGACAGTGCGAATTCGCTGGGCAATGAAAGGCGTGAGGAGCTCCGCTTTCTCTTCATCGCGGACGGCCCGATGAATTCCGGTGGCGAAGATGATTGCTATGTCAGAGGCCGCAACGCCGTTTTGAATCAGTCGTCGGGCGAGCAGGTTGATGATTTGCGCGCTGCCGGTGGCGCGCGTGGCATCCGAGGCAATAATCAGCACTGTATCGCCGGAATTAATTAATTCTTCGACCGGCGGTGAATCGATAGGGTTGTCGAGCGCGGCGCCAATCTCGCCATCGGTCAGCGGCCGCGCGTGTGGATGAGGAGCGAGTACTTCGAATCTCGAAGGGTCATAGTCGAAGCTGATCGAGTCGCGGCCGTAGCCGAGTTGGATTGTGGGCATAATT
>DASYTZ010000225.1:0-10528 GCA_036001745.1 Pyrinomonadaceae bacterium | reverse complement strand
GCTGAATTGATCAAGCGAGTTCAAAAGGACGCGCGGCTAAAACTGGCGACAGTTGGATAGTTCATTCGAGACTGATTAGAGACCTAACGACGGGTCGACGGAGGAGTGAAAAGCGCGGACAAGTCATTAGCAAAGAATGTGCTGCCTGGCGTTTTCGTGTCTGTAGTGAGTTGAATAACAGAAAATGTCCGCGCAACATCCTTAACCGAGGAAGCCACATCGGCAGTGAACGAGCCATGGGCGTTGCCGAGCAACGTCACCTCGACTTTTGAAGCCTCTCCGATTTCTAGATTCACGGCTACGCTGAAGATCGCGTCGTGTGGAAACCGGCCGGCGATTGAAGAAGATCCAGGCGCGCTCAATATTCCGCTGGCTGGGAGATCGAGCGTAAAGAACTCAGTCGGCGGCTGAAAAGTGCCGGATTGGAACAAGATGAGGGCCGCGTTTCCGGACGGAATAAAAAGGCGAAACGTGACAAGATAGCGCCCGTCGCCGCGAGAGGCGATGAAGGTACAACGGAATTTTGCGGGCGGCGCCCCTGCCTGTTGCGTAAGCTGAATCCAGTTACCATTGCCTGAAAGCGGAAGATGCTTAATACGAACCTGACCAAATTGGCCGATGGGATCGCCGACGCGGCACTTGCCAACTTCCTGATCGGTTTTAGGGATACTATCAACCGGCTCGTCGTTGAATTGGACGGACAAGAGCTTTTCGGACCCGCAGGAACTGGTGATTACTATTGCCGCCGCGGCCGCTGAAAACGTAAAGCGTCGCGCTTGTCGCAGAACGAATTTCAAAAGGGTACTTCGTGCGCCCAATATAGTTAAACGGATTCGGTGAACCATCGGCGTAGCGGTCGATCTAATACAACATCAGAAGATAACTGTCTAGGTTGCGAACCGAAAGGTTGCCGTTTTCAATAATTCGGGTGCGGCGGTTCGGTCTCTGAGTCGATTCTAGTTCGCGGGAAGGATTTAAGCCCTGCGCATCATCGCCGGCAAGTTTCGTGGACGAAAACTGAAGAGCCCGCCGTCTGCGCAGGCGCGCCCGACTTCCGATCGTTTGCGCGAGACGCTGTTCAATGTTCTCGCGCCGCAAATCGAAGGGGCGCGGTTCTTGGATCTTTGCGCCGGAACGGGCGCCGTGGGGATCGAAGCGCTATCGCGTGGCGCGGCGCATGTGACGTTCGTCGATCAGTCGCGGAAGATGTGCGCGTTGATTGAAGCGAATGTAAGCACCCTTGGCATCGAGAAGTCTGAAATCGGAATCGTGACTGCCGAGGCGTCTGATTTTTTGCGGAAGCGAGAGCCGAGCGATACGCCATTCGACCTAGTCTTTTTCGACCCGCCTTACGCTGCGGATTACGAAGCTGTGCTGAACTTGATTGCTGAAAAGGCAGCCCAACTAATTTTCGAAGACGGCATGGTCATCGTTGAGCATTACAAGAAGAGAGACTTGCCTGATGCCTTCCGCACCCTGAAGCGCTATCGGACCCTAAAGCAAGGGGACTCATCTCTGAGTTTCTATCGAGTGGCGAGCTAGAACTCTGTCGCCCCTTCAGGGCTCGTTTTCTTTTTGTTCGGTGACCAGGGGCGGCGCGCTTCGCGCTTGCCCCCTGGCTATTTTATTTCGCGCCTGCGGCGCTCGGTGGCTAGTTGCAGACAAGGGTTCGCACAGCTATCGTTTACTACAAATGCTGGTCCTCGGAATTGAAACCTCCTGCGATGAAACTGCCGCGGCCGTAATCCGTGACGGCTGTGAAATCGTTTCTTCGGTTATTTCATCGCAGATTAAGACCCATGAAAAATTCGGCGGCGTAGTGCCGGAGCTCGCGTCGCGCGAGCACCTTGATAAAATTGTTCCCATCGTCGAAGAGGCACTAGCCCGAGCGAATGTTATCAAGCAAGACCTTGACGGAATTGCTGTCACGATCGGTCCGGGTTTGATTGGCTCACTCCTCGTCGGCGTGTCGTACGCGAAAGCGATGGCATACGCGCTGAACAAGCCGCTCGTCGGCGTGAATCATATTGAAGGTCACATTTACTCAGTCTGTTTCGAGAACCCGCCGATCGAATATCCCGCACTGGCGCTGATCGTCTCGGGCGGTCACACGAATCTCTTCTTCGTTCCCGAGCCCGGTAAATACAAGGTTGTCGGCCGCACGCGCGACGATGCGGCGGGCGAGGCGTTTGATAAAGTCGCGAAGCTGCTTGGGCTTGGCTATCCCGGCGGGCCGATAATCGAAAGGCTTGCCAGAGAAGGGAATCCCAACGCCGTGAAGTTTGCGATTCCGCGCATGGGCGACAATCGACCAGACTTCAGTTTCAGTGGCTTGAAAACTGCCGTACAGAAGTACGTTCGCGAATCTGGCTTGCAGCCGGTAAGCAATGGCGAGCCGCCGTCGCAAGGCATCAAGGATCTCGCCGCCAGTTTTCAGAGCACGGTGGTGCGGTCGCTCGTCTCAACGATGGAAAAAGTCGCCAACGAATACCATCCGAAAACTTTGATTGTCGCGGGTGGAGTTGCCTGCAACGGCGCGCTGCGCGAAGCTTGTCGTGAAGCTGCCGCGCGCCTCGCCCTGGCCGTCTATTTTCCATCTCCGCACCTTTCAACTGACAATGCTGCGATGATCGCCGCGGCGGGCACCGTAAAGTTACGCGCCGGTGAACGTGATGGCTGGGATTTGAACGCTGACGTGATGCTGCGTCTGCAAAACATTGAGGTCGAGGACGCGGAACTGCGAAAGCGTGTTCGCTATCGTTTGTAAGGTTCGTTTGCAACTTACGTCGCTTGCCGGCGTTCTAATAAACGAAAGTCCATGGTCACTCATTTCTTAACGATTGCCACGATCTTGTCCCTGCTGTTTGGCGGCGGCGCCGGCGGCTGTCGCACGAGCCAGACCGCAAAATCGCAAGACAACAAATCTCAGGCGTCACCAAAGCAAGAAGACAGCCCTGTTGATAAACAGAATCCGTCAGCGCATGAACTCACGATCGTGGCCGAAGGTTTCCACTCGTCCATTACGAAGCCGTTTATCGCCGTGATCCGTGACGCGAGTACCTATTCGGAACTCGCTAAACTCGAACCAAGTCTGCCGAAGCTCGATAACGATTTCAAAAACAACATTCTGGTTGCGGCGTTTTGCGGCGAGCGGAACACAGGTGGGTATAGCGTCGAGATTTCGCGCAGCCAAACCGGCGAAATTCAGGTTCAGGAAAAGAAGCCTGGCAAAGACATGATGGTCGCGCAGATGATCACGTCCCCATTCAAAGTGGTGTCAATCGCGGCCAGCCCGGCAATGCCGGTTCGAATCACCTTCGACGCAGCTTGGGCCAGCAGTGTAAACACCTACACGATTACGAAAGGCGCCTTTACCGTTAGTGGTGGATTTGCAGGGCGAAGAGAAGAGTTCGAGCTTTCCGGCGGCATCGCCATGATGCGTCACAAACGACTGGTGACTTTTCGTTTCACTTTCAGAAGCAAGGAGAAAGGCGAGAAAGTACTGCTGGAAGACTTTGCGACTGGAACGATCGAATCGGACGCGATCAAGATTGCGGTATTAAGCGATGGAGACTTGATCCCGCCACCGACGAATGGCCTGGAAGCCAACGGTAAGCTAACAAATCACGAACAGAATCTTTCTCTGACTCTTGTTTCGTTGCCCACGATGGTCGCCGATGGCTATGGCGGCGGCGGAACTATCGAGGCGATGCGAGTTGTTCCTACGCTATGAGGGTTTTACCACCGCACCAACTTGAATGGTTCCTTCGCTCAGAATCTGCGCGCGCAAACCACCGCGATGAACCAGGCCCGGCAGGACTTTCTCGTGCGATAGCTTCTGCAAATGCGAGCACGGCTCGCATAGCCTCAGCCCGCGCACTTTCACGTCCCCAACCATAAACTCTTTTCCGACCAGATGATTCAACGGCACGTCGCGCGTGACGATGTTGCGGCGGCTGTCGCTAAGGCCGTAGTCGACGTCGAGTTCGCGCTTCAGCGACTCGATGGCTTCGGCTTCGATTAGCGTCAATTCGCGATCGGGTTGCGGCTTGTAGAAAGTGCCCTGCTTGAAGAAATAGCGATCGCCTACCAGGCCCTGACCGGGAACAGCGCGCGCTTCATCGACAGATTGCATCGGCGCTTCGGCCGATGGAGCGATGTTGATTGAGATTACAGTGCCTTCGAACATTGAGAACTCCTTTTGGAGTGCGGTGGCAATCCCGATTTATCGGGAGACACCGCTTTGGATTTTGAATAATTAGCGATGGAATCAAAAGCGCCGTCGCCGCTACGACCACCCCAGCGCGGCTGCCGCGCCGGGGACCCCGGTGGCTCTGGCGGCGCACTCCAAATCTAAACCGACGCCGCGATCGCGTCGTCAAAAATCTCGAGGGCGACGTCCACGTTTTCTTTTGTCAGAATCAATGGTGGCGACCAGCGAATCGAATTTGCGCCGCAGCCGAGCAGAATCAAACCGCGATTGTAGCTCGCCATCTCGACTCGAGTGCGCAAGTCAGCATCAGGCTCGCGACTCGTTTTATCTTTCACGAACTCGACGCCAATCATCACGCCCCGGCCACGCACGTCGCCGATGCATTCGTGCTTGGCCATGAGTTTTTGCAAACCGCGTTTCAGGTAATCGCCGACTTCCGCTGCGTTGGCGACCAATTCTCGCTCGAGCAGTTCGATCGTTTTCAACGCTGCCGCGATGCAAACCGGGTTGCCGCCGAACGTCGAAGCATGCGCCCCCTTTTTCCAGTCCATCAGGTCGGCGCGCGCAACGCATAGCCCGAGTGGCAGACCCGACGCCACGCCTTTCGCGATGCACACTATGTCGGCTTCGACGCCGTAGTGTTGCGTCGCGAACATTTTACCGGTGCGGCCCATGCCGCTTTGCACTTCATCGACCACCAGGAGGATTCCATGCACGTCGCAGATTCGTCGAAGCCCTTTCAGGAATCCTGCGGGCGCCGGAACGTAACCGCCTTCCCCTTGCACCGGTTCCACGACGATGGCGGCAACTTCTTCGGGTGGCGTGGTCGTCTTGAAGAGTAGGTTCTCGATCCAATTCAGCGCGCCTTCTCCCGCGCCGCCTCGGCCGCACATTTCCGCCGTGAATGGATTGCGATACTCGTTCGGGTAGGGAACGTGAACGACGTCAAGCGCCTGGCGCTTGAACCCGAGACGCTGTGCAGCCTTCGACGAAGTCAGCGAAAGCGATCCCAACGTGCGTCCATGAAAACTGCCGAAGAAGGAGATGAACTTTTCGCGACCCGTAGCGTGCATCGCCAGTTTCAGCGCTGTCTCAACGGCTTCTGTTCCGCTGTTCGCAAAATGCGTGCGCGTCGGCCGCTTGATCGGAACAATCTCGTCAACCTTCTTCGCCAGCTCAGGCATCAGCGAGTAGTAATAATCCGTGCCGCACATGTGAATGAGTTGCGCTGCTTGATCCTGAATCGCTTTGACAACTTCCGGATGACAGTGGCCAGTCGAGCACACAGCGACGCCGGCGTTGCAATCCAGAAACACGTTTCCATCAACGTCAGTAACCCAAACGCCTTCGCCCTGTTCGGCGACAAGCTTGAAGTCCGGCCGCGGATAGGCTGGATTCACGAACTGCGCATCAGCTTGGATGATTGCGCGAGCTTTCGGGCCCGGCAGTTCGGTTTTGATCTCAGGTCTTTGCGATACGATTGCGGTGGCCATCATCTTCTTGCTCCCTGTCTTGAAACGCTTGTTGCGACACGGGTGACGTGCCGATTCCGAGAAGCGATTTATTGATGGATGCTAGTCCGCGAAGAGATTCGCGCGATCGTCGAGAGGTCTCAGATGTATTGGTTGACTTTCAAACATTTTGCGTGCGCAGATGATAGCACCGCGCCGCAAGCAAGAAAAGATGGGCTGCCTCACGCCGAATACCACAGCACTGCAAAGAAGTGGCAGACCGTGCCGGCAATCACGAACAGGTGCCAGGCGAAATGGCTGTAACGAACTTTGTGGGCTTTGAAGCAGAGCACGCCGGCGGTGTAGGCGAAGCCGCCCGCAAGCAGCCAAACGAGCGCCGGCAAAGGCATGCGGAAAAGAATATGCGGCGCGGCGATTACAGCGAGCCAACCCATCACGAGATACAGCGGAACGGTCAACCAGCGATGATGCGCGCCGAAGATCGCTTTCATCGTCAGGCCGAACACGGCCATCGACCAAACTAAACCGAAGATGGTCCAACCCCACGGCCCGCGCATTACGCCAAGCGTGAACGGCGTGTACGTGCCGGCGATCAGCAGAAAGATCGCGCCATGATCAAGGACGCGGAAGATGCTTTTCGCGCGATCGTGCGGGATGGCGTGATACAGCGTGGACGCGAGATAAAGCAGAATCATCGATGCCGCAAAGATACTCACGCCGACGATGTTCCAAACGGTTCCGCCTCGCGCTGCCGCGATGATCAAAACCGGGGTCGCGGTGATTGCGAGGGCAAGCCCGACACCATGGCTAACACTGTTAGCGATCTCTTCGCTAACGGTCTGGCCATGTTCGGCGTGGGCTTCCAAGTCCTTCATATGGGCCATTGTACAAGGGAATGCTGCGATTGTGCAGCAAAATTATTTTGAATCGCTAGCGGCCTGGCGCTGCGACAAACTCCGGAGGCTGATGTGCGTCACATCTTTAGCTCTCCTCAGGGCTCTTCGTGTAGCCATTAACAATATTGGAGCAGGAGAAGGAGGTTTTATATCTCATGAATCGAGTAAGACTTTGGCCCCATGCCGTCTTGATTTTTCTGGGAGTGGCGATCGTTGCCGCGAGTGCTGTACTGCTTTGGCGGAAATACGAGCAGACCGCGTCGGCAAAAACTCTGCCGAATCCCGCCCGTATCGAGCGTGTCGACGGCCAGGTTGCAATCAATCACAGTCTCGACAGTAACTCGAACCAGCAGTGGTTTGCCGCGACGATGAACGCGCCCGTGTCAGTTGGCGATCGTTTGTACACACAAGCGAACTCGCGAACCGACATTGCGTTCACGGGCCGCAACTTCGCGACTGTCGATCCGAATACGTCTCTGGACATTCTCGATCTGACGAATCAACGGACACAGGTGGCGCTGCGTGAAGGCTCCGCACTGTTCGATGTTGGTTCGCTTGGCTCCGGCCAATTGTTCGAAGTCGCAACGCCGTGCGGTGCAGTCGATCTTCAGCAGCCGGGCATGTATCGCGTCGCGTTGGACGATAACGGCAACGCAACCGTGACGGCGTTCAGCGGGCAGGCTCAAATCGTCGGCCAGGCAGGTACCGGAACGATTACTAAAGGAGAAGAGCTGACCATACCGTGTGGCGGAGCAGGATCGGCTTCTATTTCGCGGGTTGATTACGATCAAGCAGGTACCTATCTCGACAGTTACTATCGACATCGCTATCCGCGAACGTACGACGGCCGCTATCGCAGCTACTACACTTATCTGGAGGATCCCGATTACTACGATCCTTACAATCGCTACAACAGCTATCGATACGTTTCAGAGTACATGCCTGGATTGTATGACCTGGACGACTATGGCGATTGGAGTTACCTGAACGATTACGGTTACGCGTGGCATCCGCGCGTCGATACGGGATGGGCGCCGTATGAATATGGTTACTGGACGATGGATTATCCGTACGGTTTGACGTGGGTTTCTACTGAGCCTTGGGGTTATGCGCCGTATCACTATGGCCGTTGGACCTATCTGTCGAACCAATGGTTCTGGATTCCTGAATCAACGTATGCATACCCGACATATTCGCCGGCGCTGACGGCTTTCATTCCGTTGGGCGATTCGAGCATTGCCTGGGTGCCGTTGGGGCCGGGCGATCCCTACACGTCCTGGTACTACGATCCGTATTGGCAGCCGGTCTATTACACGAATTCACCGGTCGTCGTTGAGCGGCTCGTGAACGTCTATGTTCCCAACGCCGTAACAGTGATCCCGATTCAGGATTTTGGGCAGATTGTCGATCCGCGAATCATCACCCGTGTTGATTCAAAGACGATCGTGAAATACAAGCCCGTCCTGGATCCTTTGACTGTTGCCTCTTTGCGGCAAGCGGCGTTTCGCACACGCGAACTCGAGCAAAGAGTCGCGGTGTCTGAGGTCGTCAAGCAACGCATCAACAACAAAACGGTGATTACTACTGCGGCGCCGGCTGCACTGCCATTCAAACGAGATTTGGCAAGCGCGCTGAAAGTTCAGCAGGCGTCGGGACAAGCCCGTAATCAAAAGCTGAAGCTGAACGACCAAAGAGCCGCAACAACTCAAGGGGCACCATCACAAGCGCCGAATATCGCGGACGAACAAGCGCGTGAGCGACAGATGGCCGAGTTGGCTCGACAGGTTGCGCGCGGCGATCGCGGGGCGCGTCAGCAGATGCAGGAGTTGCGTCGCCAGCAGGCCGAACAACAGCGCTTAGAGCGGGTTAATGCGCAACGCGCACAAGGGGAGCGTGTGCGCCAAGAGATTCAGCCGCGGAAGCTGCGGGCACCATCCTACGTGCCGAAACAACAACCGATGAAGCCACAAGAGCCGCCTCGCCGTTCACCCGTCGCGCCACCGCCGCAGCGGATTGAACAAAGGGCGGCGCCCGCACCGGTGCGCCGGCCTCCGATATCACAACCACAGCCGCGGCCAACCAAGCCTGAAGTTCACGTCCAACAGCCGAGGGCTCAGGCACCTGTGATGACCGCTCCTCGCGCAGTGCAACCGCGACCGCGAATTGAATACAAGGGACCGCCGGTAAAAACGCAACCACAGGCTCAACCGCAGCCGCAGGCGGTACCGCACGCACAACCTAAGGCTGAACAGCAGAAGGCCGGCGGACCTCCTGCCGCAAAGGGCGGACGGAAGAAGCCGTGAGCAGTGAGCGGTCGGCAGTAAGGCAGAGACGCTAAAAACAATCGAGCCAGCAGCCTCAAGTTGCTGGCTCGAATTTTGTGCGCAGACGGTTGCCGAGAGCGCCGGATTTACTTTCTCTTGAGAATCTTCGCGGTAAACGATCCCTTGATCGTGCTGTCGCCGGCGGTGACATCGATGTCTCCCGACGCTGAGTCATCTGAGACTGAGGTGATTTTCACCTGGCCGTTCAGCGTGCTGCGATCGAGCCAGTTCTTTATTTCGGTCCCGCCCTTCCGAGTGACGATGCCGACGGTCTCAACTTTCATGTACTTGTCGGCTTTGGCGGAATACGTGCCGGCCTTCAGCGGTGAAGCTTCTTTTGTGCCTTCTTCGCCAACCAGGCTGAACATGACGCGAACACTGTCATCTGAAGGCAGCGGGTTGTTAAGGCTTGCGCCAAATCTTCCCGCGTCGAGATCGTAATTTGCCGCATGCAAATTATAAACGACGGCCGTGCTCATTTTGCCGGTGATGTCGGTAAACGTCTTCGTTACGGGATCGGCGAACGCGGACTTGATGGCGATATCTTTGTCGCCGACAGCGGGAGATTTAACGTGAATGCTATTGCCGCCAGTCTTGCTGCATGCCAAAAACAGCAACGCGCAAACGGTGGCGGCTAGAAAAATGAAGTTAGCTTTGTGTGATTCGTGCCGGGACATACGTCGTTTCTCCTTAACAAGTTGAAAAACTGAAGCAGAGGGCGCGAGTAATGCGTTGCGCAGCGGGTTTGTACGAGAAAACCATCACAGAGTCAACCGTTAAGATTTGAATGGAGCGAACGGCTTAGTTACAGAACCGCGAGCCGTAGCCAGCGGGTTAAGTCCGCGACTTTCGTTACGACTGATCGTCTGATTTAAAACCCAGCTTGAATCTTGATCCCGCTCGCTAGCGCTCGCGGTTCTGTACCGCGATTCGGCTGACGGGGTGTGCTTCGGTGTTGAAGATGACTCGATCAAAATTCAATGCGCTTTGCGGCGCGAACAGCAAGTAGAAATACTTGAAGGTTTCCGCGAACAGAAAGCTTTGCATCGAATCGGATTTTTCTTTTGTCACAACGCTTTTCAACGCCGCGTATCCTTCATCAGTGCGGCAGTATTTGACGAAGTCTTTCCACATCTGCTCGCCCATGCGCAGGTAGGCGGGATCGCGCGTGAAGTGATAGAGGTAGTAAGTCGACTCGACAATTTCCGGGCGCAGTGGATATCCCGCGTGCACGACTTCATCTTTCACGTAGTCGAATTCTTCCGGCTCGATGCCGTACTTGCTCCACATCGCAAACGACGAATTTTGAAGCAGGCGCGCGCGATTCAGGTCACCAGATAACGCCAGCACTGCCGGTAAGAAGGCATCCAACGCGCCGTAAGTCGTCGCCGTCCGCTTACCAAAATACATGTCCGCGTGGCCGTACCAGAGTTCCGGCTTCTGGCGACCCTTCGTTTCATCACGCATAGCGATTGATCGCCACGATGCTTTCATTCCACATCTGGCGGCAATCCGGATCACCAAAAAGAATCGCGCACTTCAGAAGATATTCGTAGTAGCTATCGATGGCGCCGCTGATGTGACTGTCACTATCTTTCCATTCACCCGTCTTAACATTTATCC
>DASYTZ010000224.1:0-3730 GCA_036001745.1 Pyrinomonadaceae bacterium | reverse complement strand
GTAGAAGTTCGCTGAATTTGTCGAGCGCGCGGCAAGTGATGAACTGGGCATCGGGTGAGGGCAGGTCTTCAAAGCGCGCGTTCAGCACTCGCGTCCGACCGACCGGCTGTATTGCGCGAACCGCCTCTTTCAAGAACACGGCTTTCTTCCGCGAAGCTTCAATGAGCAATGCATGCAGATCATCTCGTACCAGCAGGCATGGAATCAGCGGCAAGCCGGCGCCGGCGCCAATGTCCGCGACGCGCACGTTGAGCGGCAGATACTTCAAGAGGATAAGAGATTCGAGAATGTGTCGTACGGCGAACTCTTCCGGCGAACAAGGCGCGACCAGATGCAGGCGCGGATTCCATTTAAGGATTAGCGAATAGTAGTCTTGAAGTTTCTTGATATGCTCGGGCTCGAGCTCGAGCTCGAATTCAGGCGCAGAAAGCTTTAGGGCTGCGGCAAGCTGTTCGGTGGCCGTTGGCATTTCGGGTTTGACTCTGTTTAGATCAGTCGCTGCCGGGTGCGAAGATAACATGACCACCGACGAACTAAGAGACCAGCACGAGAAGATTGGCAGCGCTGTCACCAAACTGATCAGCGAACGCGCCTCTGCGCTCGAAACATTACCGGTTGTTCCGCCCGCAACTCCGGATGAGCTAAAGAAGCTTTTCAACGAACCATTGCCAAGCGAAGGGTTACCGGCCGAACAGATCCTCGAGCAATACGCGAACGACGTCGCTCCCAATGCGATGCAGGTACCCAGCCCGCGCTATTTCGGCCAGTTCAATCCGACGCCGCTGGCGATTGGAGTGTGGGCCGATGCACTCTGTTCTTCGCTAAACCAGAATGCGGGCGCATGGCGTAACGGACCAACGTCCGCGATGATCGAATCGCAAGTGATTCGTTGGCTGTGCGAGTTAATTGGCTATGGCCAAAAAGCTTTCGGCGCGCTGGCCAGCGGCGGCTCGGAAGCGAATCTGATCGCGCTGAAATGCGCGCGCGATCGCGCGTCGCCCGATATCGCGCGGACGGGTGCGCGTGCTGATAGCAACCTTAGTGTTTACACTTCCGAACAGTGCCACTACTCGGTTGAAAAGAGTCTGGACATTCTCGGCCTCGGGCGCGAATCCTTGCGCAAGATCGAGACCGACGGGCGATTCCACGTTCGATTGGATTCTTTACGCGAGGCGATCAAGAGGGACTTCGACGCTGGACGGCGGCCGTTCTGTATTGTCGGCGTGGCGGGCACTACGTCGACCGGTGTGATCGATGATTTGCCGGCGCTGGCGGAACTGGCACGCCAGAACGATTGCTGGTTTCACGTCGATGCGGCTTATGGCGGCGCGCTGGCTTTCTCCGACAAGCACAAAGGAAAATTGTGTGGCATCGAGGAGGCCGATTCAATTACGTTCGATCCGCACAAATGGATGTTCGTGCCGTTTTCCTGTGGCGCGACGTTGGTTCGTGACGGTGGGCAGGTACTGCGGGACTCGTTTGACATGTCACCCGAATACCTGAGCGAAGACCGCGGCTTCGACGATGCGCAATATGATTTCTTTCGCTACGGCCAGATGGGCACGCGCCGCTTCAATGCGCTGAAGCTTTGGATGTGCTTCAAGTTCATGGGAAAGACCGGATACAGCCAAACGGTCGAGCGCCACATCGAACTGACCCAACGTCTCGCGCGGCGGCTCGATGACCTGCCAGATTTTGAGCGTGTGGGTGAGATCGAGACGGCCGTTTGTTGTTTCCGCTATTTGCCCGAGGATGCGCGCGCAATGTCGCCGGAGGAGCAAGACAACGTTCAGCAGGCTTTGCAACAGCGAATTGAAAAGAGCGGCAAAGCTTTCTTCCCGTCGACCATTCTGCACGGCCGGCGCGCGCTCCGCGTTAACATCAACAGTTATTTGACTGAGCAAAGACACATTGATGATTTAGTAGAGTTGCTGAAATCGGAAGCAGCAGATTTAGCCGGCACATTATGACCGAGCGCAACATAATTACTTGGTTGATTCGGGTCGGATTGCTCGTCTGTTTGTTGGTCTCGAGCGGCACGGCGCAACCAAATGCGCCGCGCTCGTTGGCAACCATTCGTTCGCAGGCCGAATTTGATTCGCTGGCCGTCGTTTACGATGCGAACACACCTTATGCTCTGCCGCATGTGCTGTTTGTCATCGACCGGCAAAACAAAAATCGGATTTATTACGTCAACACAAAGCTCTACAAATTTCACAAGGACTTCGTGAACGGCACTTACCTTTCGCTCGAGCGGGGACAAGTTTTCTTTGAAAACAATTACTTGAAGGCGAATCGGCGGTTCATTTTGGGGACGATTGCATATCAGACCCCGGTGCGAAAGTGGACCTTCGAATTTTGGGAAGGCGATCTGATTCCACCGGATCAGATTAAGCTGGCATCGGACATTGTCAACAAAACTTTCTTCACCTCCGTCGCCTACAAGCCAAATTCATCGCGGCAGGACGAAGCGTCCGCGGACCTCGGTATCGCGCGCGTCCTGCAAACGGAAATATCAAAAGAGCAGGATTATCAGGCGCTGAACGTCGCAAAAGGCCTGGGGCGCATTCACATCATCCCGCGGCTTGATGAGCACGTTGAGATTGGTTCCAACGAGATCGTTGTGCTCGACGAAGTGCCGATTCAGCTTCCGCCCGTCGCCGGCATCATCACGACGAAACCTTCGACGCCGCTTTCACACATCAATCTCTTGGCGAAAGGCTGGGGCATTCCGAACGTTTACATCAAAAACGCTCAGGAGCTTTTGAAGCAGTATCACGGCTGGTGGGTCGAGTTCGACGCGCGCCGGGACACGTACACGATCAAACGCGCGGACAATTCGGCGCTCGACGAATATCAGAAACGTCTGAAGCAGCGGCTCGACATCATGACGCCGCGTTACGATTTGTCGATTACCAGGATTGCCGGCCTCGGGGAACAACGCGCGTCGTCGGTAATTGCTTACGGAGCAAAATCGGCAAATCTTGGCGAACTGATTCATGCCAGGCTTCCAGGATTTTCGGTTCCGCCGGGATTCACGATTCCCTTCTCTTATTACGAGCAGTTTCTGAAGCAGAACAAGCTGGATGATGCCATCTATGTGATGCTGAACGATCAGAAGTTCGTCCACGATCCGGCTTATCGTCGCTCGTATCTAATGCGGCTGCGCGAAGATATCCAGAAAGCGACGATGAATCCACAGCTTCGCGCCGAAATCCTGCGACGCTGGCATGCCGAGTTTGGCGGCCGAGGGGTCTTCGCGCGCAGTTCGACGAACAGCGAAGATTTGCCTAACTTCAACGGCGCCGGCATCTATACCTCGATGCCGAATCTCAAGACGGACGAGCAACTGATCGATGGAATAAAAACTGTGTGGGCGTCCGTGTGGAATTTCGAAGCCTACGAAGCGCGCGAGCGCGCCGGGATCGATCACACGAAAGTGTTCATGGCCGTTTTGATCCAGGAAGGCATCAATTCCGAGAGCTCAGGCGTTATGATCACAGCCGATCCGTTTAATCGCGATGACAACCCGGCTAACAAGGGATCGGTTTACATCAGCGCTAAACGTGGTCTTGGGATGAAGGTCGTGGAGGGACAGAAGATCGCGGAGCAGGTAATCTTTCGCCCGATTGCCAATGCGGTTCAGGTTTTGACGCGATCTGAAGAAGACAGCCTTCTCACATTTGACGACCAGGGTGGAATCAAAGAAATTCCAATCAGCGGCGAACGC
>DASYTZ010000223.1:0-12979 GCA_036001745.1 Pyrinomonadaceae bacterium | reverse complement strand
CGAGCCGACAAAGAATGTCGTCGTCGTCGCGGATCGACTTGGCGCCGGAACCGGTGAAGTTGTGATGTGCGCGTACGGCAAAGCCGCACGCTCCGCGATCGGCGATCAGGACATGTCGATCGAAGCCGCCGTCGTCGGCATAGTCGATCGGGTAGACCTCACTGATGCGCAGTCCGAAGAATTGCGCGCCGCCGCCCAAGCACTCGCGCGCGATAACGGGAGACCATAGGAAGAGGTTAGAGGCGAGGGGTTAGAGACTAGAGGCTTGAGGCTAGAGACTGGAAGAAAAGGCTGACGCCGGGAGTTAGATTTCTAGCCTCCAGCCTCTAATCTCTAGCCTCTGTTTTGTGCAATGCCTAACGAAGAGTTGATTTACCGCATCACTCGGGCGATCTACGATCGTCTCGGCGCGGCCGCGGATGAAAATACGGTTGAGCAACTGGTCACCGACATCTATCGCGAAGTTGAGCCGGAAACGCGCAACGGGCGAATGGCTGCTTCGTCAGTCAGTTCCGCCGCCGGTTCAGGTCAGGCGCGGGAAGGTTCGGCCGATCGGTTAATCATCTCAGTGTTCGGTGTGGATCACCCCGGCATCGTGGCCGGCGTATCACAGATTCTGGCTGACGCCGGATGCAGCATCGTGGACATCAACCAAACGGTCGTGCAGGGAAAATTTGCGATGGTAATCATCGCAAATACTTCGCGCTCGCAGTCTTCAGCAACTGAATTGAAAGAGCGCTTCCGCGCTGAAGGGGAAAAGCTTGGAGTTAGGATTTATGCGCAGCGCGAAGATTTGTTCAATGCGATGCACCGAATCTGAGCATTGCCGATTTTCGATTGCCGATTGCCGATTGAAAAAACAAGTGCAGCGATCATACTTCTTGATGAGCTTGAACCGCTTAAATCGGCAATCGGCAATCGGCAATCGAAAATGAGTCGTGCAGCCTGAGATTTCACATCGCTGTCCGTCATGCGGCGCGTCGGTCCGCGATCGCGACGCTTTGTTTTGTCCTGAATGCGGTAAAGCACTCTCGCAGAAAGCAGCAGCGTCCGCATCCGCTGATGAAGCGGTTGAATCAAAAGGGGCTCCAGCCAACGCCGGGATTCAGGAAGCGCCTTCAGAACGTGGGTCATCGACACCGACAGCCGAAGCGCCCAACGTCGCTAACGCTGCGAGTGAAGCACCGAGAAAAGAACCAAACCCGGTTGCGGAAATCGAAACTGCTCCCGAAGTAGTCCAACCACATCGTATCGCCGACAAGACGCGCCAGACTCTGCATCGTGCGTCAGCCGCCGCGTCCGCGGCCGCACGTGGCGTCATCGAAGAACCAGTCAAGCGCGTTGAAAGAATTCGCACCGTGTCGACGACAGTAATTGAAGAGGCTTCTTACGATCCTAGCCTGCGCTTTGTGCTCGTCGCGCTCGGATTGTTTGTGGTGTTCTTGATCCTGCTCGTGCTTAGTAAAGTGATGGGATGACTGAAGAGAGACATCAGATATCAGACGTCAGACGTCAGCAGTAACAACGTGGCCTCTGATATCTGATATCTGATATCTGACCTCTGACATCTGTCTTAATGGAATATAGTCAAGCTGAAATCCTGCAGACCATCGCGATGACCGAGATGGAGCATCTCGACATTCGCACGGTGACGCTCAGTCTCAGCTTGCGCGACTGCGCAACAGATTCGATCGAAAGCACTTCGGCGCGAGTTCGTGAAAAGATCGAACGGACCGCAGCACGGCTGGTCAGCACCGTCGATCAGATTGGCGACGAAATCGGAATCCGCATCGCAAACAAACGGATTGCGGTCACGCCTGTTTCGTTTTTGACTGAAGGTGCGCGTGGAAATCCGGTTGACTTAGGCCGGGCGATTGACGAGGCGGCCGGCGCCGTCGGAGTCGATTTCGTCGGCGGTTATTCGGCGCTGGTGCACAAAGGATTTACACGTAACGAAAGCGATTTTCTCGATTCGATTCCCGAGGCGTTGTCGTCAACCGAACGACTGTGCGGTTCCGTCAATGCGGCCACGACCCGCGCCGGAATCAACATGGATGCAGTCGCGAGGGTCGGGCGTATCATCAAAGAAGCTGCCGAACGCACGCGCGATCGTTTTGGCATTGCGTGCGCAAAGTTTGTCTGCTTCGCGAACGCCGTCGAAGACAATCCCTTCATGGCCGGCGCTTTTCACGGCATCGGCGAGCCGGAAGCCGCGCTGAATGTGGGCGTGTCCGGACCGGGAGTAGTCAATTACGCCGTGCGACATGCCGAGCCGGAATTGCCGCTGCATGAAATTGCTGACGTGATCAAAAAACTATCCTTCAAGCTGGCGCGCGCGGGCGAACTGGTCGGGCGCGAAGCCGCGCGCCGTTTGGGAATTCCGTTCGGTATCATCGATCTGTCGCTTGCGCCGACGCCGGTGCCCGGCGATTCCGTCGCCAACATCATCGAAGCCATGGGTTTCGAGCGCGCAGGCACGCACGGCACCACCGCCGCGCTCGCGCTTTTGACTGATGCCGTCAAGAAAGGCGGTGCGATGGCCAGCAGCTCAGTCGGCGGGATGAGCGGCGCGTTCATTCCGGTTTCCGAAGATGCCGGCATGATTGAAGCCGCGCGCGCCGGCGCTCTCAGCCTAGAGAAACTGGAAGCATGGACCAGCGTCTGTTCTGTCGGTATCGATATGGTCGCGGTGCCCGGTTCGACTTCCGCCGAAACCATCGCCGCGATCATCGCGGACGAGATGGCCGTCGGGGTGATGAACAACAAAACGACGGCCGTACGCATCATTCCCGTGCCGGGGAAAGAAGTCGGCGACATGGTGGAGTTCGGCGGCTTGCTCGGCAGCGCGCCCATCATGCCGGTCAGTCGCTTTTCGTCCGATCAATTCATTCGCCGTGGCGGCCGCATCCCGGCGCCCATTCAATCGCTAAGAAACTGAAAAGCTTATGGAGAAAAGCGGGGCCGCATTTGTTCTTACTCTGTCTTTGCTCTTGGCCGCGAATATGGCCGTTGAAGCACAGTCGCCGAAACCAAAGGTCAAACCTGACTTCAGCGGCAACTGGCTGCTGGACCAGAAAAAGAGCAGCGACTCTGGCTTGACGCGTCGGCCCGATTTGCCGATAAAGATTTCGCATCACGACCCGGAGTTTCGCGTGACGCTCTCGTCCGAATCGAACGGCCAAATCATCGAACGCGAATTTGTCTATTTCACCGATGCGCGTGGCGAAACGAATGCCGCCACTACCAGGTTGACAACTAATCCGTCAGCGATCAAGGCCGATGACCTGAAGAACCAGGTTACGAAGTCGAAAACAAAATGGAGCGCAAACAAGATTGTCACGCGATCACAGCTTCGGCTGAACGTCGCAGGGCATTTCGTCGAATTTGCGCAAGTCGATGAATGGAGGCTTTCGGCGGACGGTAAAGTTCTTACGCAAACTGCTAACAAGCTGGTTTACAATCCTGTGTCGAAATAGTGAGGCCGCCTCAATTTTTCCAGGCCTAATGCTCGCCGCTATCGACAAGTATTTTTAGACAAACCCAGCCTGCCTCTGCTAGAATCTGGCGCACACCGTTCGCTTGCTATCGTGTCGCTCCGGTATCGCTTAAGCGACCCGCTCTTTTTTGAGCCGTTCTCCAAACCGCCCGAGGATGAAACCCGATGGAGATTAATCCAAGAACTGACGGGAGCGTAACGATCCTTGATCTGAAGGGGAATCTTACAATCGGTGCCAGCGAGGAAGAACTAACTGAAATGATTGCCCATTTGCTCAGCGAAGGCCGCAAGCATCTCCTGCTTAATTTGGCTGAGGTGCCCGTTATCGACAGTTCCGGCATCGGCGGGCTGATCAAATCATTCACCCGCGTCAAAAACGGGGGAGGCAAGCTCAAGCTACTCCACCCTTCGCGCAACGTGCGTCAACTACTGTCGATCACCGGATTGCTGTCGGTGCTTGAGATCTTCGACGACGAAGCCACGGCGCTCTTGTCTTTCTAACCGGATCCATTATTGCGGATAGCCGCAATGGGCCAATCCAGTCATGCAAAAGTCGGCGCTACTAAAGGTCGTTGATCGGTTCGGCGTGAAAAGAATGGTGCCGCTGAACAAGCAGGTTTTCACCATTGGCCGGAGCGCGGAAAGTGATCTGCTCTTACTTTCCGCCCGCGTCTCGCGCGACCACGGCTCGATTATCTATGAACAGGGAACGTACTACCTTGTCGATAATGGCAGCGCGCGCGGGCTTTTTCTCAACGAACGGCGAATCACCCGCAGCAAACTACATCACCAGGATCGGATTGCCGTCGGGGGAGACAAAGATTTCCAGATTGAATTTCTCGAGCAAGATGGGAGCGCGATCTTCGACAGCTCGCCCAGCCTCAATCTTTCACAAATCGGGGCGGCTCCCGGCTCGTCAGCAAATGAGGAGTTGCGTCGATTGGCGCGCTACGTCGAAGTGCATCAGGCCTTTGAATTGTCGCCCACGCCCGACGACGTGCTGGTTTTGATTGTGGATGCGGCAGTTGAGATTGCCAACGCCGAGCGGGGCTGCCTGATGCTAACCAACGATACGGGCCAACTGGAATTCAAAGTTGCGCGCGACAATAAGCGAGAGTTTCTGGCGGGCGAGGACTTCCGGATGAGCCACACGGTGGTGCAGGATGCCTTCAACGAAACACGCACCGTCGTAATCAACGATTGGCTGGGAGACGATCAGTCGATACGTCAGAGCGCCCTCGATCTTCACTTGCGGAACATAGTCTGCGTACCCTTGCACCATTTTCAAATGAAACAGACGATGGGCGGCTCAACGGACATGATCAAGCAGGAACCCATCGGCGTGCTTTACGTCGACAGCCGCCAATCGCAAGGAGCGTTTTCAAAGACCTCTCTGACCCTGCTGGAGTCACTTGGTTTCGAAGCCTCCAAATCGCTCGAGAGTGTGCGCCTCATGCACCAGGAGCAGGAAAAGAAGCGGTTGGAGCGCGAGCTGGCTACGGCACGCGAAGTACAGGTTGAGCTGTTACCGACCAGGTTTGTCCAACCCGCGCATTTCGAAGTCGCCGCGCACAGTGTTCCGTGTCGCTTCGTGGGTGGCGATTTCTACGATCTGCTGACACTCGGAAATGGGCGCGCAGCCGTCATTTTGGGCGACGTGGCGGGCAAGGGAATCGCCGCGGCGCTGCTTGCTTCGATGGCCCAGGGAGTAATCCACGCCCAATTCAACAGCGGACTCTCTCTTCCGCAAGTGTTAACCAGTTTGAACCTTGTGTTGGTCGAAAAGTCCGATGACAACCGTTTCATCACGCTGTTCTGCGCTTTGATTGATCCTGACGGAACTTTCAGCTACATCAACGCCGGTCACAATCCGGCGATCCTGGTGCGAGCCAATGGACAGACAGACTTGTTGACGACAGGATCGATGCTGCTCGGCGCCTTCGACTTTGCTGAGTACGAGGCGCAACAAACGAAACTTGAACCCGGCGATGTGCTGGTGATTTTTTCCGATGGCGTGACGGAAGCTGTCGATGCCACAAACCAGCTCTTCGGCGACAAACGTTTGCAAGAGTTGGTGAAAAAAAACAAGGGCTCGAGCGCCAAAGAAGTCAAGGATTGGATCGAGCAAGCGGTGCTGGCGTTTACTCGCGGCTTGCCGCAAGGTGACGACATCACGCTGATCGCGCTGAAGATGTCGGGCGCTTAACCTGCGAGGTACTGAGTCAGTTTGATTGTGGCACGCGCATCTTGCGCGTGATTCACGGGGGGGACACCCGTGCTACTCGCAACCGCCTGAATCGGCTCATCCATGGCCGCCAGTGGCCGATCGCGTAGATCAATGTCTTGTAGAGCGCGTAGAGAATCAGCACGCGGTACTCTTTTACGAGGAAGGTCCAAATGAGGAATGCCGTTATGACCAACTTGATGACCAGGCTCACGATCATGGTGTGGAGCAGACGGCGCGCGGGTTTGGCCTCGGGCCGTTTTCGCCAGCCGCTGCGAAGAGATTCCCAGGGACGCGCGGGAACCGGCTGGTCGAACCAGGCCGCCAAGATCTTAAGATAGTCAGAGTTGTTGAAAATCGAATAGCTGTAAAGCAGAAAATAAATCGTCTGTGGCAAGACGAACATGAGCACGAAGTATCGGCTGGTGAAATGGAAAGTGATAAGCAGAGCGAGCCAGATATAGACGTCGACGACCGGGCCCATAATTAGATACCAGAGCATTTGCTTACGTTCTTTGAGTACGCTGGAATTCGAGAGCACGGCGAAGTGAGCATTGTCGCGAATCACGATCTCCGGCACTTCGCCGCCGTAGTAGTTGATGACCACGGCATGACCGAGTTCATGCAGCAACGCGATGGGAATGAAAGTTAGGTAGTAGAGCACGATCGAGGCGGCGGGATGCGC
Organism: Pyrinomonadaceae bacterium; assembly: GCA_036001745.1. Classification (GTDB taxonomy): domain Bacteria; phylum Acidobacteriota; class Blastocatellia; order Pyrinomonadales; family Pyrinomonadaceae; genus UBA11740. Next base: position 6,574 of record DASYTZ010000223.1, on the reverse strand, counting down.
GCGCGCGGCTTGGGCCACTGCGTCAGTGAATCGAGTCCAATCGGCAACGAGAAGGCCGATCGATGCCAACAGCGCCAGCAGCGTAAGCCCGGCAAACCATTTCGTTGCGGCTACGCGAACCAGTGGCCCGAGACGCGCGATAAGCGGCGAGGCGTCGACGACACGGTAATAGCCTGACGAACCGTCTGTGCCTTCGAGCACGCCGAGTTCCGCCAGGTATTCGGCAGTCGAGCGCAATTGCTCGATCGTAACTTCAAAGCCGAGGCGCGCGGCGGCGAGTTCTTTGAGTTCCTCAAGGGCGCTTCCGTCGCACATCTCGAGAAAACGCCATTGAGTCATGTTTATGATCCGCGATGAGAATCTTGGATGTCGCAGATAAACCATTCCGTTCCCAAGCGGGCGCGCAGCAATCCCGCTACGACACAACGGGCGGTTCAAATCACACGCTACTGAGGAATTCTCGGCGGCCATTCTTGAGATCTGGTGAAGAAAATTTTCGACAGACTCTCTAGTTTGTCGTTGCTTTCTGTTCCGTTAGAACCAACCGACTGAAGTTTCGTCGGACAAAGGGCGCTGATTCTATCACTGATGCAACTCAGGCAAAAAATTTCCTTGTTGGCAGCTGGCGCGTTGTCTTTGCCGCTGATTGAACTGTTGCTGAGCGCGTTGGGCGTCGCCTTGCGCTATCGCATCGCGATCGCCGTGGTAGGCATCGGGGCAGTCGGTCTGGCCGGCGCGCGCCTGTTTGGCAGCAACCTCAGCGACCTCCGCGCGATTCGCTCGGCGATTGATGAAACCGCCAGCAACCAACCTCTTAACGCTCTTGAGGTCGCCGGTGCTGATGAAGTGGGCCAGCTTGCCGAGGCGGTGCGCGTTTTGCGAGACCGGCTGACAGTGACGAATCAGCTCCTGATCAGATCCTTGCGGATAGAGTCGCTCAATATGCTTGGCTCTATTCTCGCGCACGATATGAAGAATATTTCATTCCGGCTGCGCTGCCTCGACCAGAACCTCGAAGTCAACTATGACGCTCCAGGATTTCGCGATTCGCTCCTGCGCACGTTGCGTGATAGCACTCAGCAGATGGATCAGATGGTGCGGCGGTTCCGCGAACAGAAGGAGACGGTGATCGTTAAGCTGCGCATCAATCTCAACGAAGTGGTGCGCAGCGCCCTGGATAATATCCGCCGCGATGCGCATGGCATTCGCATCACTGAGGACTACGGTGATCTCCCGTTAGTTTGGGCTGACGCGCTGCTGGTCGAGAATGCTGTCTATAACATTCTGGATAATGCTTGCGACGCGATGCCCGGCGGTGGGCACCTCGCCATTCGTACTATGCTGATGCCTGCTGCCGGTGAAACTGGGGCTCCTTCACAAGCATTGATCGAGATCGCAGATTCAGGGACGGGAATGCCGGAAGACTTTATCAAAGACGAACTCTTCGCGCCTTTTGTCACGACCAAGCAACGCGGCCTGGGCCTTGGTCTTTACACTTGCCACCAAATTGTCCTGATGCATGGTGGCAACATCAGGGTTTATAGCGAGTTGGGACGCGGTACCGTTTTTTCTCTTTATCTTCCGGTGATCGATTGAGATTGCGGGATATGCCGAGCAATAAGATTCTGATCGTTGACGACGACCGGGCTCTGCAAGAGCAATTGGCCTGGGCGCTCAAACATGATTTCGAATTGGTCCAGTGCCTCGATCGCGATAGCGCTTTGCAGGCCGCCGTCAACGAAGTTCCCGATCTCGTGCTGCTCGATTTGCACCTGCCGCCGACTAATTTGCTGGACGACGGTTTGAAAAACATTGGCGAGATCAGACGCGCTCAGCCGGAAGCCGTGGTCATCGTGATGACCGGCGACGAGGAGACGGGCACGCCGCTGCGGGCCGTCGAAGAGGGCGCCTACGACTACTTCCGCAAACCGATCGATCTACCTGAACTCCGAATCATCATCAATCGCGCGCTGGAGCGGCAACGAATCGAACGGGAAAACGTGCGTTTGAGGAAGGAGATCGAGAGCCGCTATTCATTCTCCACCATCCTCGGCACGAGCGAGCCGATGATCGAGGTCTTTGAGGCGATTCGCCGCGTCGCCGACAGCAGCGCCACGGTCATTCTCCGTGGCGAGTCGGGCACCGGCAAAGAGTTGGTCGCCAAGGCAATCCACTACAATTCCGGCCGGAGACAAGGGCCGTTCGTCAGCGTCAATTGTGCCGCGCTTCCCGAAGGCTTGATCGAAGCTGAGTTGTTCGGTCATGAGAAAGGCGCGTTTACCGGCGCACTCGGCTTGGTTGAGGGAAGATTCGAACGAGCGCATGGGGGAACGCTCTTGCTCGATGAGATCGGGGCCCTGGGTCTGCCGTTGCAGTCGAAGCTGTTGCGCGTGCTGGAAGAGCGCGAAGTCACGCGCGTCGGCGGCAAGAGCCCGATCAAGGTTGACATCCGATTGATATCGGCGACGAACGAGAATCTTGAAGATGCAGTTTCCGCCGGCCGCTTTCGTGAGGACCTCTACTACCGCATAAACGTTGTCCCGATCAACTTGCCACCTTTGCGGGATCGGCGCGAAGACATCCCACTGCTGATCGAGCATTTCATCCGACGCTTTTCCGAGGAGCATGGCCCCAGAAAACACATCGACACCGAAGCGCTTCACTACCTGATGGACTACAGTTGGAAAGGAAACGTGAGAGAACTGGAGAATCTGATTCAGCAGGTGGTATTGATGACTGACAGTGAGACCATCTCGGCTTCTCATCTGCCGCCACACATACTTAATCAGGAGCCCTTTTTTCGACCAGCCGCCGAAGGCCAGTCTGAATCCTCGATTCCGCTTTTGCCGGATGCTGGATTAAGCCTGGACCGCGAGGTGGCCCGCTATGAGTATGAGCTGGTTCGCTCGGCGCTCGCTCGGGCTGGGGGCGTCAAGATCAAGGCCGCGGAACTGCTCGGCTTGAATAAAGATCGCATGAAGTATCTTTGCAAGAAATACGATCTCTAAATCGATGGCACTTACTCCCGGAACATCTCTAGGCCGCTATGAAATCCGCTCAAAGATAGGCGAGGGCGGGATGGGCGACGTGTATCTGGCGCAGGATACAAAGCTTGATCGTAAAGTCGCATTGAAGGTTTTGCCTGCTGATGTTGCCGCCGACCGCAGTCGCATGAATCGCTTTGTGCAAGAGGCTAAAGCCGCTTCGGCGCTCAACCATCCCAACATCATCACGATTTACGAGATCGAACAGATCGATACGGTGAATTTTATCGCTACTGAATTCATTGACGGCGAAACGCTGCGTCAACGAATGAAGGGTGCGTCGCTGAAGCTGGGTAACGTGCTCGAGGTCGCCGCGCAAATTGCCAGCGCGCTCTCGGCTGCTCACGCTGCGGGCATTGTGCATCGCGATATCAAACCCGACAACATCATGTTGCGCCGCGACGGCACCGTGAAGGTGCTGGATTTCGGTTTGGCGAAACTTACTGAACGGCTGCCGCCGGAGTCGGTTGATACCGAGGCGCCGACCAGCTTTAAGACGGACCCGGGCACCGTTGTGGGCACGGTTTTCTATATGTCGCCGGAGCAGGCGCGAGGAATAGCAGTTGATGCGCGCACGGACATCTTCAGTTTAGGCGTCGTGGTCTACGAGATGGTGGCCGGGTGTTTGCCATTCGCAGGCGCGAGCACCAGCGAGGTGCTGGCGGCAATCCTCAACGAGAAAGAGCCGCCGCCGTTGGCGCGGTTTGCGCGAGAAGTTCCGACGGAGTTGGAGCGGATTGTCGAGAAGGCACTCCGCAAAGATCGTGAGGAGCGGTATCAGACTACGAAGGACATGCTGCTTGACCTGCGTCGGTTGAAGCACAAGTTGGAAGTTGATGCTGAGATAGAGCGCACTGTGCCGCCTGAGTTAAGAAGCGCGCCGGGCGAGGCGAGACCTTCCGGCGGCCAGGAAGCCGTCTCAACCGCGCAGGCTTCAGCCACGCAGACGGCAACAGTCGAAAGCGCCCGCACGACATCGAGCGTCGAATACATTATCAATGAGATCAAGGGACATAAGCGCGGCGTGGTCGCCATTCTGGCTGCCATCACCCTGCTGTCAGTTGCGGGTATCGCTTACTACTTCTACTTTGTGCGCACCGGAAGTCGAGCGGCCATTGACTCGATAGCCGTTCTACCGCTCGTCAATGTGAACAATGATCCGAACACGGAATATCTTTCTGACGGAATCTCTGAGGCACTGATCAATAGCCTAACCGAATTGCAACAGTTGCGAGTTACCGCGCGCAGCACGGCCTTTCATTACAAAGGTAAGGACATTGATCCGCAGCAGGTCGGACGCGAATTGAACGTGCGCGCGGTGCTGATGGGAAGAGTGCGACAGATGGGAGACACGCTGAACATCCAGGTGGATTTGGTTGATGCCACGACAGGCGCGCAGCTTTGGGGCGAGGAGTACGAGCGCAAAGTCTCGGACGTGCTTGCGGTCAAGCAAGCCATTGCACGGGAGGTCACGGAGAAGCTGAGGTTGAGGTTATCCGGCGAAGAGCAGCGGCTACTCGTCAAGCACGATACGACGAACGTGGAGGCTTACCAGTTCTACTTAAGAGGACGCTATTTCTGGAACAAGAGAACTGCGGACGGAATCAGGAAAGCGATAGAGCAATTCCAGCAGGCGATAGACCGTGACCCGAATTACGCTCTCGGTTATGTTGGGCTCGCTGATTGTTACTTGGTGCTGGAGGAGCATGCCAGTGTCCCTTCAAGCGAGACCCTGCCGAAAGCCAGAGCCGCTGCGGATCGCGCCCTCAAGATTGACGACTCACTCTCCGAAGCGCACACATCCTCAGCGTTTATATATCAGAACCAATGGCGCTGGGCGGAAGCTGAGGCAGAATACAAGCGCGCCATCAGCCTCAACCCGAATTACCCGACAGCGCATCACTGGTTTAGTATTTATTTCAGAACAAAACGACAATTTGATGACGCGCTGAGAGAGATCAAGCGGGCGCAAGAGCTTGACCCTCTTTCGCCTATTATTAGCGAAAATGTAGCGTATGTATATTTACTAAAGAATGACCTCAACTCGGCAGTTGAACAGTGCAAGAGGATTATCGAACTCGATCCGAGCTTTCCGGGAGCACGCGCGACCCTGGGTGGGGCGTACCTCAAACAACGGCGCTTCGATGAGGCAACGGCGGAGTTTCAGAAAGCGGTCGAATTGTCCGGGAGAGCGAGCAGACATTTGAGTTCGTTGGGCTACTGCTACGCAATGACGGGAAGGCGCGCTGAGGCGCTGGCGATACTGAAAGAACTCGAAGAAAAATATGCCAAGCGCGAATCTATCGGAATGTATCTAGCCGGAGTGTATGCCGGTCTCGATGATAAAGATCAGGTCTTTGTCTGGCTCGAAAGAGATTTTCAGCAACGCAGCGGCACGTTGGCATATATTACATGGTTTTTCAATTTTGACGACCTCCGCAGCGACCCGCGCTACGCCGACCTCGTGCGGCGGATGGGGCTTGAGCCATGAGAAAAGAATCTCATGCTTGAGGCGTTGCCAACCAACACGACCACTTCGCACGACCGCATCCTTTCAAAGACCCGAGAAGTATTAGACCGAGCGGGCGAAACGAAAACCACTGAAGCATGAAGGTGCGTGGCGTCGGCCGATTCCGGCTTTGGCAGCACAGGAAAACCTTCCTCCAGGGGTAATCATTTCCCCTCGGCAGAGGCAATTATTGCCACTCTTCTATTTCAAGCTCTTGATAGTCGCTCAGTTTCGCCAATTTTGATGACACGCTTCCGTGGCATTGCCCTTGCTCACACGACGGGTAAAGGTCAATCTCGGCCTTAACTATCCGATGGAGGATCAAGAATGCCAAATATGAAGGAAGTAACGATCAAGCTTACCGAAGACCAACGTAACCAGATCAAGAACGCTATTGGTCAGGACATAACCGAGGTGAAGGTGAGCGCTGATCGGGGTAACCCACTGGCGGCCACTCCGCTCTCATCTCGCGCGAACCCGCTGATGGCAGAGTTGGCAGATCGTGCCAACCCATCTGCGCGACTCGAGGACAGAGCCAACCCGTCGTTTGGGGAAGAGCTGGCAGATCGTGCCAACCCATCTGCGCTTGCGGATCGGGCCAACCCGTCTGCGCTTGCGGATCGGGCCAATCCAACCGCGCTTGCGGATCGGGCCAACCCATCTGCGCTTGCGGACAGGGCCAACCCGTCCGCGGCACTTGCGGACCGGGCCAACCCCAGTGCCGCGCTTGCGGACCGGGCCAACCCGAGTTTCGGTATCGAAGAGTAGGGACGCCGGCCCTCTCTGTAATCGAGGGTCGAGCAGCCTTGCTCATCATTGCTTGAAAGCCCGCACAGGTTTCTGTACGGGCTTTCGTGTCAATACGTCAAACAAACCGGTTCATAACCCCACGCATCACCACCAAACTCGCGAGCGAAACCAATCACGAGCGCCGCGCCACAGCGTAACCGCCAAAGAACGCTTGGGACCGTAGACCTTTGCTTCTCCGGACATACCGGGTTTCATCGTTGGATCGGGGCTG
>DASYTZ010000222.1:0-17725 GCA_036001745.1 Pyrinomonadaceae bacterium | reverse complement strand
ACCAGCAAGTGCGCAGAAGATGATTACGAGAAGAAACATAACGTCGGAGTTGACGCGGCGGCGCGAATTCAATCAAGCATCGCCGGACCAGTCATGATGCGAAACACGCTCCCGCCGCTCGCGTCCAACGATTTGTTGTGCGCAGACAGTCATTGTTCATCTGAGGGCGAATCGTCAAAGCTACCCTCGACGCGCGCTTCGCACGTTTCGTATCCGAGTACGCCGGTGTTTTCAAATTCCGCCAGTTTGTCGCGGATAGCGTGGTAGTCGGCGTTTGGATGAACGTCGATGGCGACATAATGGTCATTCGCCCGTTCCCATGACAAGTCGAGATGTTCCAGCGACGACAAAATTGCGTCCTGTTCCTCTTGACTCAGAGCGCCGTCGAAAATTACGCGGAGCGTCTTATTACCGCTCGGTCTCACAACCTCACGAACTTCAGGTTTCAAGGTTGGATCATCTTCCGTCGCGCGAACAACGTCGCCCCAATTTATTCCATACGCGTGGAAAGGCGTATTGCGGATTTCGTAAAGGTCGTTTCCCAGCGGTAAGGCCCACAGCGATTCGCCGCCCGTCGCCCAGTGATTCGGGAGATCAATATGTACCTTTGTTAAAGATTCCTCCGCATCGGACATGTTTAGTTTCTGCGCACAACTATGTATTATGCGAACCGACTTCGTATAAGCATCTAATCGGGGGGATTATACGCTGCGCCAGCGTTTCTCCTCAAAGGAAAGCTCTTAACGATCCATCGGGCTTTGCACACCCTTCCCGCCACGATTCAAGACATGGGTGTAGATCATGGTTGTTTTGACGTCTTTATGACCGAGGAGTTCCTGGACAGTTCGAATATCGTAGCCATCCTTAAGTAGGTGGGTCGCAAAGCTGTGCCTGAAGGTATGGCAGCTAGCATTCTTATGAATTGAAGCCTTTCGAATCGCCTTCTTCACAGCATTCTGAGTCGCTCGCTCAGACAGATGATGCCGTCGTTCCTGGCTGCTGCGTGGATCAATCGATCGGTTTGTCGCCGGAAACACGTACTGCCAGCCCCACTGTTTCGGCGCATTCGGATATTTGCGAGCGAGCGCGTAAGGCAGAAACACTTCACCGTAGCCCGCGCGGAGATCTTCCTCATGCGTCACCTTCACCCTTTGCAGATGTCTCATCAGTGGTTCTTTCAATCTTGCCGGCAGCATCGTGATGCGATCTTTCTCTCCCTTCCCGTCCCTCACGGTAATCTGTCCGTAAGTAAAATCAAGATCTTTAACGCGCAGGCGCAAACATTCCATCAAACGCAATCCAGAACCATACAGTAGCCCGGCGACTAGCCAGTGTGTGCCTTCGAGATTCGAGAGAATTCGTTTTGACTCATCACGCGTGAACACGACCGGCAGGCGTTTAGGTTTTCGGGCGCGTTCGATATTCGAAACATAGGGCAGGTCTTTCTTCAGAACATCTCGATAGAGAAAAAGCAGAGCGCTCAACGCGACTGTTTGGGTTGAAGCTGAAATACCGCCTTCAACAGCGAGGTGAGAAATGAAGGCGCGGATTTCCGTTTCGCCCATTTCGCGCGGATGGCGCTTGTGATGGAACAGAATAAAGCGCCTTATCCAACTGATGTATGCCTGCTCAGTGCGGAGGCTGAGGTGCCGCATGCGAGCGACCGCGCGCACTTCGTCAAGAAGGCGAGGCTTTGGGGATCCAAGCTGAGGCTGAGGCGTCATCCTGGTCGGTGCGAGGGTGGGTGAAACTGTACCTTAGTTCAGCGGCGAGTGAAAGCCTTTGTGTTTCGCCCGCTGAAGCGGGCGCTGGAAATCTATTCTGCTCTGATCCAGGGGCGTTGCCCCTGGGTATTCAATCTCACGCTTTCAGCGTGGACTAAATTGAGAAGGTGTGATCGCGCTAAACCTTCACCCTGGCCCTCCCAGCGGGAGAAGGAATCCAAAGCGCCGTCAAGAGCACCCACGCGAGACGCTCGCGTGCCACCGGCGCACTCCAGAGCGCGCAAGATGCGCGCGTACCGCAGGCAGGATGCCTGCGCTCCCAGGCTAGCGAATGCGCGCGGCGAATCCAACGCTGCCGTTGTTGTTCGGCGATGTCTGGCTCAAATTGCCTGTGAAAGTCCAGCGAATGTTTGTCACGTTGCGGTCGTAGCCCGCCGGCGCGCCGCCGCCACCGCTCGCAGGCGTGTAGGCGTACGTGCCTCCGCCGTCGTTCGAATAAGCAACTGCGACCGTCAAACCGGTCGTGCCAAGGTCGCTGGTGACTGAGCCGACTTTGAAATCTGTGTCCGACGGTACCGGATCCGTAATCACCAGACTCTGCGCCGCGTCACTGCCGGAGTTTGTGAAGGTCACCGTGTAGTCGAGATCAGTATCAGGAATTTGTGGCCCGGAAGGCGAGACATCTTTCGTCAGTGACACGTCGGGCGTGCCGGCGCGCGTGAGCACCACATCATTTCCTGTGCCTCCAACATAACTGATGGTAAAGTCCTGTCCGCTGAGCGTAACGCGAGCGCCTTCCGCCAGACCTGAAAAAGTACCAGTGACTGCGTCGCTGCCGTCGTTATTTATGATGGTGAACGTATTGCCAATCGCGGCCGCAAAACCAACGGTGCAGCTCAAAGTGGAGTCTGTTAAGTTCACCGTGCCGGTCACGTTCAATTGATCATAGCCGGTGCCCGCGGTCGTGCCGTTAAGCTGAACGAGGTACGTCGAGGCTGAATTCAGCGTGGTGTTGCCCGCGTTTAGAATGCCGGGACTGCCAGTCGGACTGCCGGGACTCAGCACCCCTCCGTTAGCGGTGGCGGTGACTGTGCGCACCGTGCCGGTGCCGCCGAGCGTGCCACCGTTCAAAGAAGCGGTCGTGCCGCTGGCCAGCGACCCGTTAACCAGCAGCGTCCCGACGGTGACTGTGGTCAACCCCGTATATGTGTTGGCGGCTGAAAGCGTCGTGGTCCCGGTGCCGGTTTTGGTGAACGCCCCGCTACTGCTAATGACCCCGCTGAAGATGAGATCGCCCGCGCCAGTACTCGTCAGGGCAAAGCCACTATTGGAGAAAGTATCAGAAATCGTTAGTGAACCGGCATTCGAGCCAAACGTGCTGGCTGCCTTGATCGTCAGGTCGCCGGCGAAAGTATTAGTTCCACTGAGGTTGAGAATTGCTCCCGCGCCACCAACACCGGCGCCACTGACGTCCACCGGCTCTGCCGTCGAATAGTTAACACCGCCATCAAAAGCCAAAGTGGTGCCGGAGGAAATAGTAGTTTTACCGCCCGTCGTGCCCAGCGCGTTGTTCGACTCCGCGATGATCATGCCGGCAATGATCGTGGTCGGTTTCGAATAGGTGTTATTGCCGGAAAGCACCAGCGTGCCGGCGCCGTCTTTGTCCATGTTGAAGCTGCCGCTGACCACGGCAGAGATCACAAGATCGTCGGTGGCCGAACCATCGGCGACGACGATGATCCGATTGGCTAAACCGAGAGCGAGATTCCCGCTGATCGTGGCGGAGCTCGACGATGCGTTGGTGGTAATGTTGCCGCCCAGCGTTAGGGTGCCGGTGCCGGTTGTGATATCGCCGCTGGTCATCGTCAAAGCACCAACCGCGTCGGAAAAATTGTTTAGATCGACAAGGCCATCACTGTTCACGGTAATGGTAGTGCTCGGCGCCTGATCCGAAGCGCGCCAGCGCACAATCGCCGAATCTGACGCACCAGTACCGTCACCAACTGTCAGCGTGCCGGCGTAAGCATTCTTGGTCGCGGTCTTGTTCAACTCAAGTAAGCCATCGTTGACGGCGGTCACGCCCGTGAAGGTGTTCGACGATCCGCCGCTCAACGTGAGCGTGCCGCTGCCGTTTTTGGTTAGCCCACCGGTTCCACTGATTACCCCACTGAACTCGAGACTGCCGGCGCCGGCGGTGGTAAGCAGGAAGCCCCCGTTGGCGACGGCGCCAGACATCGTCAGCTTGCCGCTGGTTGAACCAAAGGTGCTGGCCGACGCCATAGTGACTGCGCCCGCAAAGCTGTTGGTGCCGCTCACATTCAGAATCGCACCCGCGCCACCGACGCCGGCGCCGTTGAGAGTCACGGCCTCGGTGGTGCTGTAATTTATGCTGCCCTGAAACCCCAACGTTCCGCCGCTGCTAACCGTTGTCGCCCCACCCGTCGTTCCGAGGGCATTGTTAGCGGCGGCAATCAGGGTGCTGCCGTTACTGATCGTGGTAGCGCCAGTGAACGTGTCCGCTCCTGATAACACCAAAGTGCCGTTCCCGCTCATCGTCAGTCCGCCTGAGCCGCTGATGATGCCGCTGATCGTCAACGTCTCAGCCGCATTACTAATGCTGTAAGTGCGCGTCGCGGACATTGAAATGGCCAGCGTGATCGTGTTCGAGCCGGAAGTATTGGTGTCGCTCAAACCGCCCGCGCCCAGGGCGATCGAATTTCCGCCGAGCGTGTAGCCGCTTCCTGAAATGGTGATCGAGTTAAAGCTGGTGCCACCGGCGAAATTATTGGTATTGCTGAGACGCGCCGCCCCGCTTGGGAAGACCAAACTGTCGCCAGACGCAGGCGCCGTCCCGCCCCAGTTGGCCGCCGTGGTCCAGTTATTGTCCCCGCCGCCGCCCGTCCAGGTGCGGGTCGCGCTGAATGCCGGCAGTGTACACAGAAAGCAAACCACCACCGCGCCGGCGACGCGGGTGCAAACGCTACTCGTGAGCAGGTGTATCAGTGGCATCTTGAGAAAGAGAGGGGCACCCGATTTCTGAGCGCATCATTTCGGCTTGCCGCTGTTATCTTCGGTTGCGGTCGACGCCAACCCATGTTTAGACGTGCCGAAGAGATCGAAGAGGTGCGAGAGCTTGGAATTGATTGTGAAGTAGAACCCGCCTCGCGCCGGCAGACCGATCGCTCCAGGTTCGGACGCGGAAGTGAAATTGTAGCCTCCGCCCAAACGAAGATCGGGAAGAATCCAGAACCCAGCCTCGGCTGCGTAGGTTGAGCGCATTGTATTCGACGACGGCTGGAACAGCGCGCGCGTCTCAAAGGCCCAATCGATGCGGCGCGTCAAAAGGTATTGCGCGCGCGCCTGAGCCAGGAATGACAGATTCGAAACGAACGGGAGTTCCGCCTGTCCGTTCGCGCTGAAGCGCAGCGCGAACTTTCCATAAAGCTCGAACCGCTTTGTCAGTTGCTGGTAACCATCGGTTGAGAGCGAATCGATGCGATCGCGGGTTGCGGGCAGGATGCCCGCGCTCCCGGCACGCTGTGTCAGCGAACGATGCGTGTAAGTGAAAAGCAGCGCGCGGCGATCGGAATTGATGGGACGGATCGCCAACGCCGCGGTCGCGTCAAGCGCTGAGTTCTGTTGCGCGCCGAACGCGCCGCGCGACCACTGAATCCGCGACAGCGCGGTGATGCCTTCGCGCAGACGGCCGGCTGCGCCCGCGGCAAACAGTTGGCCGTTGCCGTTGCGATCCCGAAACTCGTAACGCACATTCGCGCGGAAATCTTCATTCGGCTGCCAACCAAATCCCACGGTCGCGCTATTGAAGCTCGCATTCGGACCCGTCAGGTGGAAACCGCGCTCGAAACCCAGTTCGAGCGAAAACTCTTTCGTTAGCGGCAGACGGTTTTGCAACCCAATCACCGCAAAACTGTCCGTGCCGTTGATGCCGTTTTCCAACTGATAACGGCCCACCATCGACGTGTGTTTTCCGAAACGGGTCTCGACGCCGAAAGCCGTCTCACGCCGCGCGGAGGTGAAGGCGAAACCAGCGTTCGTGAAGTCGCCAATCGGCGTGATCGTTCCCGAAGCGAGTCGCTGAGTGAAGAACAGTTTCGTCAGCGAACTCATCTGATACGTCGCGCCGAGCGTTGTCTGATTCGGATAAGTTGGATCGGCATCGCCCAGGTTCTGTTCGCGCTTCACAGAGAATTGCAGCTTGTCGGTGACCTGAACTTCCGCGCCGGCGGTCACCAGATTCGAATCGATCTGCTTGTCGTTCAAATCGTCCGTGAATGAGCGGCGATCGAAACCTAAGTGCAGACGCACACGCTCGTGCCACACCTGGTCCCACGCGGCGGAAAGCGTGACACGACTGTTGTCGACATTTGCTGTGTGATTTTGCTCCGTCGTGAATCCGAGATGAAGGACTGAGTTCGTTAGCGGCTTCATCTCGAGCGTCACTTCACCGCGACGCGAGCCGGGCGTAATCGTCCCGCCAAAAGGATTGAAGAAACCGGCCGAGGCGTTCAGAAAGCGGCCGCGCACAACCGCGCTGCGGAAAGGCAGCGGCTGTGCGAGGGTGACTTGATAAGCATTGCCGTCGTGATTTGACTCCGACGGATCGGAGTTGAAGAGGTTTCCCGTGCCGAGCACCTCGCCGCTGCTCATGGCCCAGGCCATCTGCAATGAGCCACCGCGCGGCAGTTTCTTTTCCGCGTCAACGCCGCCGAGGAAGAAGTTTCCTTCGGCACTTGCGGTTTGCATCACAGCGGACAGACCGAGCTTCAGACCAATTGATTCGAAGTTCTTGCGCGCGCGCGCCGTGTACACGGCGCTCGTCATCGAGTTCGCGCGATGTTCGTAAGTCACGACAATCTGCGTCAGGTTCAGGAGATAATCGAACGTCGAGATGTAACGCAGGAAAAAGAGTTGGCCAGAAATCGGATCGAGATTGTAATCAATCCCGCGTGCCAGAGTCTCGCGCGAGATGACGACCTCCGGATTGCGTCGATCGCGAATTTCAAGGATGACGTTTTCCGAGCCGGGCAGAATCTCGGCATTCGAAAGCTGCACGATGCCGAGCGTGCCCGCCGGGAATACATCGCGCGCGAAAGCCGTGTCGGGACGCGCCCCGGTCAGCGTGATCGCGTCGCCGCCGGAATTTTCCAGGTGCAACTTGACGCCCGTCAGTTTGCGCCCATAGCCGAGCAGCGGCGCATCCATGTCGGCTTCAAAGTCCCCGAACATCGCGTACGAACGCTTGTGATCGACGCGCGCGTATAGTTTTGAATTCGTCTGCGCGGCTTCAAACCGATTCGAAGAATCGCCGAACAGCGGGTATGCGCGATCGTTCGGATCGAGTTGGAATAGACGGTCGCGGCCGGCGGTGCGATTGATCGGGCGCTGCGAATCGTATGACAGCGTGAGCATGTTGTTGCCGAAAAGTTTGCCGCTGTAGAAGAAGCTGAGGCGGCTGCGGAAGTTCCCTTCCTCGCGCCGCAAGCCAACCTCGGGAATCCCACGGCCGAAACTCATTTCGGCCATGCCGACGAGAAGCCGTGGACGAACTTCAGCCGTGATACGCACGACGTTCTCGGCTTCCGCGAGACCGCTCGTCGCGCGCAGGCGAGCTTCGCCGGGCGCACCGGCACTGATCAGTTTCAGCGTAACTTCACCGCCCTCAAATTTGGCAATCATCGGCAATTGAGATTTGTTCTGCTTCTCGATCGAATCTTTCTGTGCGGCTGAGTCGCCGATTCGGACGATTTTACCGAGCGAAGTTTCAACACCCACGTCGCCATCGAAAGCGGGATTGTTCCATTGATCGAATGCCTTGATGCGAACGATGGTTGAATCAGCGCCGCCGGTCTGAATCTCAGATTTCTCGGACACGATTTCGACGCGACGGACGGGACCGCGTCCCATCACTGTGATTTCCTCCTGATGTCCGGCGGAACCATCCGGCCCGATCGGCGTCACGCGCAACTTGTTCGGACCCGGACGCAAGTTGATGCCAACAAACGTGAAGGTCGCCACCTGGTTCCTGTGATCGAGCGCGCGCCTGCCGATGTTCTTGTCGGAGACTTCCTGACCATTGATTTCGATTTTGGCGGTCGAGTTGAGTTCGACCCGGACTTCGGCTTCCAGCGCGGGCGCCATGCAGACTTCGCTTGGCTTGGGAGAAACTATGCGAACTGAGCCGGCAGGAACTGGTTCAACTTTTTCGGTCGATGCGACTTCGTACGTGCCGGGTGCTGTGGGTTGCGATTGATTGTTTGTTGATCCATTGAGCTGATTTCCTGATCCCGTCGCTATCCCGACTTGTCGGGATTCTGACACAACCGCTACCGCTTCGTTTGGCCCGCCCGCATCCTGCACCCCGCTCGGGATGCCCTCGCGGGGACCCCGCACCGCAGGCGGTTCTGACATTTTCGTCTCGAGCAACGCGAAGTTCTGTCGCAGCAGGCCCCCACCGCCAATTGGCGTGCGCAGCAGGCGTGTCCAACTCTTGCCTGAGAATCGCCCGCCATCCGACAGAGAGTAATGCGGCGGGACGCTGACCGGATCGATTGAAATGACGATCGAGCCGTCGCTCAATGCCGGAAAGTTGTAGAGGCCTTCGGAATCGGTGATGACTGACTGTCCGTTGTTCAGGTACAGACGCACGCCCGGCGCGGGCCGATCGCTGTCGTCGAATTGTCCGTTCCCATTCGTGTCAACGAACACACGACCGACCAAAATCTGACGCGCCGAGAAAACTCCGGCGGTTACAAACACGGTCGCGCGCGCCGGCTGGGTTTGAGTTCGCGCGCCCGAAGAAAACGTGCCCGAAGCGATCGCGACGTTGTCCTGGTCGCCTTCCCGCGCATTAGCGCCGACGCGCGCACGATAGACCAGCTTCGCGGTGGCGCCTGCGGCCAGATCGCCAATTTGAAACAGAATTGACTCGCCGCTTATTTGCGGCTCGATCGGTTGCTGTGAGGCTGAACCAACCGACAGCAAAGCTGAACCTTCGGCGTAATGGAAAGACGACGGCAGCCGATCTTCGACCGTAACCTTGCTCAACGCGCCGACCGTCGGATTGTGGACTTCGACGCGGTAAGTGACGATGTCGCCGATTTCCGCGCGCGCGCGATCGGCTGACTTGACGATTTGCAAGCCGCTCGCTTCGAACATCGGAATGTTCATCACGAGTGCCGCCAGGTCTTCGATATGAACGTCGTTTTGGATCAAGACGAAAGTCGAGTCCGCGAGCGCCTGACCGTCCAACGCATGCACGGTTGCCTCGAACAGTCCGGCGTGTGTCGGCCGTACCGTGAGTTCAATCATCCGCGTCAGGAAACCAGCGGCGGAGATTCGCATGAAGTAATTCGTTTCGGGAGCGCCACTGACTTCGGACGCCGACAATTTGAAGCTGAAGTGGCCGGCGGAATCGGTCGCGAACGGATTCAAATTCACAGCATTGGGCACGAAGCCGATGTTCGGCGGCAACACCAGGAGATTTGCCCCGCCGGCGTCTGTGAACAATTCAACGCGTGCGCCGGCGATGGGGGCTGAGCTGCCACTGCGCGCGGCGAATATCAACCCAAACGGATCGACCACGACAGTCGCGTCCGTCGTGTGAACCGCTGCGGCATTGTCAGCAGTGAAACTCGCATTGTTGACCACGCCAACGCCGGCAATGACCGCGCCGGCGCGACGCGCTGCGAAGGTGACGCGGAAAGCTTCCGATGGATTCACCTGCGCGAAGCGAACTTGAATTACGTTGTTCGTGACAGAGCCGGCATCGGCGTCAATCGCATCGGATTGCAACTCGTCATTTACGCGACGTGTGCCGGGAACGTATTCAACGCCCGCCGGCAGTGGATCGTTCAGAACCACGTTGCGCGCGGTGACGTCGCCGCTGTTACGAAAAGCGATCGTGTAAGTGAACTGGTTGCCGGCCGTGACAACGGCATCAGCGCCGCCGTTGACGAGCTTGCTGGGGGCTAGATTCGTATTGATTGGATCCGTCAGTCGCGCTCCCGCGCCGACTGCGTTGATGATTGTGCCGGCATCTTCGTTATGTCCGTTGGCTGCGCCGGTGGCGTTGGATCGCGCCGTGATTGAGATCGTCAGACTGCTCTGCGCCGCGACGTCATTCGTGTCGATGACCGCCAACAGACCAACACACTCACCCGGCGGCAATTGCAGAGACGCCGACTGGTTGAGCGTAATCTGAGGGTCACCCGCGGTCACCGTGCCGCTGCCATCGTTATCAAAATAGAGCGCGTTGATGGTCGCGGGCGCGTTGATGCTGGTTTCCGTGACGGTGAAATTGTCGGGCGTGTTGCCCGCGTTGCAGATCCGAAAGACACGCGTCACTTGCTCGCGCGGCGCGACCGTGTCGGAAGGCGCAGTCTCGTCCGGCGTAACCGTGACGCTGGCAACTGCCAGCACTGTAACGGTGACCGTGTCTGAAGCCGTGCTGTAGATTTCGCCGGAACCGTCGCAGTAGGTCGCGTGCGCCCGGTTCGTGATTACCGCGCCGCCCGGAGTCGCGCCGTCGATTGATCGCGCCCACAGCTTAATCGACGCTCCGCACAAGAGCGCCATGAGGCTTGCGATTACAGCAATTGTCCTGGTTCCGTGTTTCACGTGTGGTTGAGGAGAGGCTGAACTTTTTCTGGTCCCCTAAAACGGCTTACGGCTTCAGTCGGTGAAGGCGCGAACAGCTAGCGAGGCCTGTCCCGATCCATTCACAGACTGAAGCCTGTGCCGGTTGAGTTAACGTTCTTTAGTTAATCGAACGTTTGAAGGTGAAGACTGCCGATGCGCCTGGGCCAAGAGACGCGACGGTATCAGTGTAAGTCGTGGCGTTGACGATGACGGGAACGCCGGTGCCGGAATCGGTCGGCGAGCCGCTGTTCGTCGTATACGTCCCCCAATTGTTTGGAGCCGCCGAGCCGTCTTCCGTGATCACAACGTTCTGGGCGGTTAGCTTCACGCAATTCGCATCACCGTTTGAACTCGAGACGTTCGTGTAGGTGATGTTGTAGGTGACGACTGCGCCGGGAACTGGATCAGTTGCACCGCCGACGCCGGTTCCGTTGCTGACGCTGAACGTCTTGTCCAGCCGCACAAATCCGGTGTAGAGGCGGTCGATTGTTTTGTTGTTGGCTGCTGGGGTGGCAGAAGAGGTTGCGCGAATCACTGAGTCATAGCCGGTGAGGACAGTCTTTCCGGCAGGTTCCGTAATCCGTACGTTGATGTTCGCGGAAGCACCGAAGGCAATCGCGAGCGAAACGGAACCACCGCCTGAGACGGTCGTGTAGCTCGTGCCGCCGTCGGTTGAAACTTCGACGGTGAACCCGGCGGGCACGGTCGGAGCATCGATGGTGAAGGTGTCACTGGTGTTGCCGGTGTTCTGGACAGTGTTGATGTAAACCAACTGGCCTGACGCGGTCGTCACTCCGCCCGGAGCAACGCCAGCGATGCCGGTGTTCACGCTCTTGTTCGAGTAGTCGTCGTTGTTGTCAGTTGGGCCGACAGCCGCGGGAGCGCCGCTGGGTCCAATGAGAACCGAGCCAACCTGCGTCAGCGTAGTGCGCTGAATCACGCCGTGCCCGGATCCGGCAACATAGCCTTCGTTGAAATCGGCGTTGCTGTCACCGTTAT
Source organism: Pyrinomonadaceae bacterium (assembly GCA_036001745.1). Lineage (GTDB taxonomy): Bacteria > Acidobacteriota > Blastocatellia > Pyrinomonadales > Pyrinomonadaceae > UBA11740. The sequence continues at coordinate 6,344 of DASYTZ010000222.1, read as the reverse complement.
TCGAAGTGTTGTCACCCGACTGATCGGTGATCGTCGCATTCACAGTGTTCGTGCCGAACACGTCGCCGATTTCATCGATTGGCACTGAAGCGTCGATGCCGGTGTTGACGGTGACGACCATGTTGATAGAAGAGGCGCATGTGTTGGCCGCGAGTGATCCGCCGACAGGGAAAGCGATGCGAGTCGTGCTTGAAAGCGGAACCGGCGCGGTCGAACTCCAGGTTGCCGACAATGGCGCCGTCGTCAGGGCGCTGGTTGTGTACAGCGTTCCAGCCGGGAATGACTGGCCGGACCGCAAAACCGTGCGCGCGGGAATCGGCGCAATAATGTAGACCTGCGGCGATCCATTCAGCGTGACAGCCGATGCGGCCCGCGTAGTGCTGGTGTTGCATGCTTGCCACGCGTAGGTGATGTCTGAACCGAGATTCACCGGGCCCGCCGGCGCCGTCAGCGTCAGCTTCAGCAACGCGTCATCAACGACCGATGCCGAAATATCGCCTTTGGCTTCGCGCAGACCGTTAACCGATGAACCAGATACCGTTCTCACTTCGTGTATTGAACCGTCTGACAACTGATTGTCGAACGGGCTCGCGCCGCCGGCGTCGCCAAGAACGACTTGCACGCTCTGGCCCGACGTCGCGCCGGCATTCACGCTGACTTCGACCAACACGTGAATCGATCCGTTTTGCGCGATGTTGGCGGACAGCACGTCGGCGCCGTTGGTAAAGATATCGGTATCGCCGCCGTTGATCGTGCCGCTGCTGTCGAGGTCGATGACCGCAAGCGTAACCGCACCCGGTCCGACAACGCGAACGCTCGCGCCGCTGGCCAGGAAACGAACCTGATCCGTGAAGTTGCCGGTGTTCGAAACTGTGAAGTCATAAAGTACTCCGGTTTGACCAGCGACCACTGTCGGATTGCTGCCGGCGTCAGGCGTAATCGCCAGGCCGGAAACGTTCGATACTGTCACCGTCACGGTATTCGAGACCGTCGAGTAGCTGCTGGTGCCGTCAGAATAAGTGGCGCTGGCCTGATTCGAAATCGTAGTGCCGCCAGGTGTCTGCGCGGCGGCGCGGCCAAAGAAAGCCAAGGGGATCAGCGCTGCGAGCAAGAGGCGAAGCAGGGCTGCGCCGTTAGATGTTTTGCGTGGGTTTGTCATGATCGTCCTCAGAAGATTTCGGGGAAGGCTTGAAGTTCCCAGTGCGTCGTTACTTCACGCGCACTTTGTAGGAAGCGGAGAGTTTGCCGCCCGGGGCGAGCGCGTCAGCCCATTCGTAACGAACATCTGTGTACATCGCAACGGGGGCTGCGACCCGCTTCATGGTGCCGTCGGACTGCTTCTCTTCAATGGTTGGCTTGTCGGAGAACGATTTGCCGTTGTCGATGCTGTACAGCGCTTTCGCGCCATCGGCCTTGGCAGTGCCGGCGACGAATTCAGTGCCGCGCGGAATGTGACCGACGGCTTTGTACTCGAAGGCCGCGCCGTTGCCGCTGTTCTCAGATGTGATTGTCCAGTCGAGAACTTCACCCGGCCTTGCGGCGTTGGCTTTGTCCAAAGGCAGCAGCGCAGCGTCGCGTTCGACAGCGGCTGAGAGCTGCACCTTAACTTCGGGGCGCGCGGCCGCCGAAATCAAATGCCTTTGTGCAGATCCAGCAACACCCAGGACGAGCAGTGACACCGTCGCAATAAGTACGGCGGTAACCTTCTTCTTCGATCTAATCATTTTGGTAGCTCCTTCAGTCATTTTGGAGACTCTTTTTAATCATTTTGAAGCCTCCTTCGATTGTGCGAGGTTCGGGCGAGACAATTTCGGTCGCTGTCACCGATGAGATTGCGAGATTTCTTCCCCAATTCCTAAGTTCGATCGGTTTGTGGTGATGGTTGGGAGGCAAACCTTGGCCGAGCTGAGCTACAAACGCCGTGCCGCGAGTGTGGGCTTGCGCGCAAGTGACTCACAATCCCTCGAAAAACCTAAGAGATTTCGCCGCAAATCCCTGTCCGGATGGATCGTCAGAAGGGACGATTTGTCAGCAGACTGACATTTTGTCAGGCACTTTTCCGTCTCGCGCTCTAGGATTTCTCAAGGCACGCGGCAGATTCTTGGGACTGATGTACGCCACCAGTTCCTCCACCGACGTTTACCATCTGCTCGCATCGGACGAGAGCCACACGCTGTGCGGACTAAGAGTCGCGCCGATGGAAAGCTGCGGTGCAATCTTAGTGCGACGGCGTGCACATCACGAGCGAGCGGGAGGATCGGCCGCTCCAGGAAGATCAAATTTAAGGTGCGTGTGTTTTGCTTGGTTAGATAACGGATTGGCTGTCCGGAACTCGGCGATACAGCGAGACGGGCAACTCTCGTTTTGTCACTGGACTGCCGCGTTATCATCCTCAAGCATTTTCGCGCGGTGGGCAATTGCCTTGTTCACAACGTCCTCAATTTGGCCGAGCGTAAAAGGCTTTACGATATAGTCAAAGGCTCCCATTTCAATTAATTCTTGCGCCCGATCTTTTGTACTCAGCCCCGAAATGAGGATTACCGGCGTTTGTTTCTGAGTTTCGCGAACGTGGGCAAGCAGATCCAGTCCGCTAAGCCCCGGCATCTGATAATCCGTAATCACTACATCGTATTGTTCAATAGAGAGATAAGCGAGAGCCTGTTCCGCGCTTGCCGCCGCATGACAGGTATGCCGGTATGCAAACAAGTCAAAAAGATTATTGCGAACTGTGTCTTCATCATCGACCACTAATATGTTAGCCAAGGATTTTTCTCCCCTTGGTGATTATTCGCGACTAAAGTTACTGAAGTCAATACATTTCTACTCTTCAGTATAAATCCTTTCTGTCGTTCGCTACGTGCCTATCGCGGCAATCGGAAGCGCAGCAACTCCCTGATTGTTCCGATTGGCTAACTCGGTCGTTATCTCGGTAATGCGATCGATCGAGAACGGTTTAGTGACTACCCAATCCACTTTCGCCGTTTCTTGTTCGGTCGAGCTGACTGCGTCTCCCCAGCCAGTAATAACCGCCACGGGCATCTCCGCATCGCGCTCGCGGATTGCGCGCGCCAGTTCCCAGCCGCTCATGCCTGGCATACCTACATCGGTGAAGACCGCTTTAAACCGCTTCGCATCAAAAAACTTGAGCGCTTCCTCTCCATTCTCCGCCGGAGTTACCTCATATCCCTGGTTCTCCAGGATGTCGACCAGTAACCTACGCACGGCATCCTCGTCGTCAACGACCAGGATTCCCTGCGCGCCTGACTTGGGCACGAGGGTCAAACGTGGAACGGGTTCTTTCTTTGTTTCGGGCTTCGGCTTAACGTGCGTTATCGGCAGTCTAATTCGGAAGGTTGTACCCTGGCCGAGCTCCGATTCGATCTCCACAGTCCCTTCATGCCGCTGAACGATGCCATAACAAACCGCAAGGCCAAGGCCCATTCCCGCTTTACCTTTGGTAGTGAAGAACGGATCAAATACGCGCGAACGAATTTCAGGAGTCATGCCAGTGCCCGTATCGCTCACAGCAATCTCAACCGCACCGTCCGCTTCGCGCGCAGCCAATGTCAATCGGCCACCCTGGGGCATCGCGTCCACGGCGTTGAATACCAGGTTGACCAAGACCTCGCGCAACTCTGACGGGTCGCCCATGATCAGGGAGTTGGTATCGATTTGCAAATTCAGATTGATATGGATGTTATTAGCCTGGGCACGATCTTTCCACCGCGGCCGGGTAATTTCATTTACGTCGATCAATAGTTGATCGACCGCGACCGGTTCAAAGTCATGATCGCGCCGTTGACGGGCGAAGTCCTGAATTCTCTTCACCGTCCCAGCTCCATCCTGTGCGGACTTCACGATGATTTCCAGACCGTGGCGGATATCGGGATCTTCAACTTTGCGCAACATCAACTCCGCCCGCCCAAGGATGCCGGCGAGCGTGTTGTTGAAATCGTGGGCAACGCCTGACGCGAGCTCGCCCAGCGCCGACATCTTTTCGATTTGTCCGAACTGTTCACGAATTCGCTCCTGTTCTTCGATGTATTGCGAAAGTTCTTCGACGTGTTGCTTCGCTTGTTCCGCCTTTTCCATCGAAGTCTGGACGTTTCTCAGATACGTCTTGTAGGTGAAGTAAATAATGGCGACGATCGGCGTAATCATCATGACCGCATACCCGGAAAGATCGTTTGCCAGCCGCACAGCTACGCTCGCCACAGAAGCTCCGGCGAAGTAACTCATTGAAGTCCACAGGTAAGAGTTGCGCCAGGTCCTGTACAGTGGCTCGTTTGTCTTGAGCGCAGTGTAGGTTGCCACCAGTCCAGAGTTGCTGATGTATTGCGCCAGGGCCATTACGCACACGGCGGCAACAGCGCGGTTTGAATAGCCGTTATGATTGAGGGTCGAGGTCGGACCAAAACATAACCGCAGCGTCCACACAGTGACGAACGTAGAAATCGCCATTTGGCATGCGTTGAACAGCCACACCCGTGGTTTCCTGGTGACGTACAGCGACGAACTCACGCCGTCTACCGCTGCCATAAATACAGCCGCTTCTCCGCCATACAACAGCAGCGTCAGGAAGATGAGTGTGTCGCCGACAGTGACTTCGCCTTTAACGTGCGGAATGGGAATGCTGAGGCGTGAGGCAACAGTCGCCATCGCGACCAACAGCATCAGAAAACGCCAGTCGAGGTATTGCGGGGAAAGGCGAGCGCCTGAAAAGATCAGCACCGCGGCGCCCGCAGCCACTATGGTAAAAAGGAAGGGTTTGAATAAACGCTGGCTTTTCATGACGCCATTTCAACGGTTCCAGGACAACTCTTGCTAAAGAAACAGAGTGTCGTAGTGCTCGCGGAATTGATAACCTGCTTTTTGGTAGGATTTTTGCGCGGCGGAGTTTGTTTCATTCACCAGTAGGCAAACCGATTTGGTGCGCTCCAGAAGATAGTTTGTTACCTGGGTCAGGCATCGAGCGCCATAACCGTTGGATCTATGCTCCGCACTAACGTATACACCTTCGAGATAAACAACATCAGGAGTGTCACTGACGACGTCCGCTTTGAATTTCAACCGGCCGTTCTCAATCGACACCCACACTCTGCCTTGTTTGATCCGATGGGCGCACCGTTCCGTGAAACCGACTGCATCGACATCCAAAGGGTTGATGCCGCTCTCGTTGAATGCGGTCTGCGCATGAACGGGTACCACCAATTCCAAGTCCTCTGGATTTGCCGGTCGTAAGGATGACAAAGTGATCAGGTTTTCCGCGGTCTGTTTTTGCAACAACAATTCGCGGCAGGCAAGACGGGGCGGTGGGCCACCCTGGAGGAAGTGTACCATAAACCGGCTGATCTGATTCTTCTCACCAAGAATGGCGTGGGCCGAAGGACAGGTTTGGGTCAGATTAGCGAATGCTGCTAAAGCAAGATCGTTCTGCGTCTCGAAAAGGGTGATGTGGCCGACTAGTGCAACCCCGGCAAGCTGCCCCGCCGCATCGCGATATCCATAAAAGATACCGCGGTTATGTGGGCTAACCAGGCCGTTATCGCGTATCCAGCTCGTCTGGATGAAGGTGCTGAGTGGCCGTGCTGCCAGGAACTTTAAGACCTCATGCTTGTTCCCATTAACCAGCGCTTCCACTCCGCCATCGGTAGTCAACGACGACTGTCGGTTCTGTAGGGAGACCTTGGGCATTGCTTGAGTCCTTTCTCGTAGATCTTCTCATACAATCTGAACTCAAGTTTTAGTAGTCGAGACAGTCAAGGCCCGTGTCTATAATCGCCGTTGAGACGATCGTCGTATCACCATTGATCGTCGCAGCCTGTGCTTGAACATAAGCCTCACTAAGTAGTACGCCATCGCTAACAATGGCGCCGTCAGTCAGTAGTACGCCATCGCTGACAATGGCGCCGTCAGTCAGTAGTACGCCGTCGCCGACGATGGTCCCCAGTCTGAACAATACCGTTCCATCGCTCATGGTGATTCCGGTGCTGAGCAGAACATTTTCGCTGACGATTGTGCCGTCACTCCCAATGACTCCCTCGCTGACGATCACGCCCTCACTGATGATCACGCCCTCGCTGACGATCACGCCCTCACTGATGATCACGCCCTCGCTGATGATCACGCCTTCGCTGATGATCACGCCTTCGCTAACGATGGTGCCGTCGCTGACGATCGCGCCCAGCGCATATACAGGCTGATACTTGGTAATCAGGCTGGTGCCCTTGGCCCAGTGGCGGCCCAACAGGATGCCCTGTGACCAGGTGAAGCCGTACCCCGCGATGGTTGTTTGAGGCGTGGGCAAGACAGTAGTGTTTAAGAAAGCAGCGCCGATAGGCTTC
>DASYTZ010000221.1:0-29827 GCA_036001745.1 Pyrinomonadaceae bacterium | reverse complement strand
CTGAAGCGTGGCGCTGATTATAGCCGGACAAGTTCACTCAGTCCACGTCCCAAAGCAAAAAACACCTGGGGATTAACCAGACTTAAAGTATCAGCATACAGTCGCCGTAACTGTAAAACCGGTAGCGCTGGCGCACAGCATGGCGGTAAGCGTCAAGCATGAGTGAGCGTCCCGCGAACGCGCTGACAAGGAGAAGCAGCGATGATCGCGGGAGATGAAAGTTAGTTAGCAACGCATCCACCGCACGAAACTTGTAGCCGGGCGTTATTGTCAGATCGGCAACTCCCGCGACGGCTTTCACTTCTCCGGTTTCCGACGCTGACGATTCGAGTGCCCGCGTGCTTGTCGTACCGACAGCTACCACACGCGCGCCCGAGGCGCGCGATTCATTTATCATCGCCGCCGTCGCTTCACTAATCGTAAATGATTCCGGCAGCACGCGGTGTTCCGAGACGTCGCCGACGCGCACCGGTTCAAAGGTTCCGTAGCCAACGTGTAGCGTGATTTCGGCAACGTGAACCCTGGACCGCTTCACTTGTTCGAGAATTTGCGGCGTGAAATGCAAACCTGCGGTCGGCGCCGCAATCGCGCCGGTTTCCTGGGCATAGATTGTCTGATACCGTTCGCGATCCTCCATAGCCGCGCCGGAATCGCGTTTGATGTAAGGCGGCAACGGCGTTTGTCCCAAGTCGTCGATGATCTGCCAGAAGTCTTCGCGCTGATCGAACTGAATTACTCGGGTTCCGTCCGCGTTTGCTCCGATCACAACTGCGTTAAGCTTTGAACCGCCAAAGCTGATGCCTGTGCCGATTCGCAGTCGGCGCGCCGGACGCGCCAGGACTTGCCATGTCAGGGGCTCAATCTCACGGAGCAGCAAGACTTCCACGCTACCGCCTGTCGGTATGCGTTGACCGAGCAATCTTGCAGGAAAGACTTTGGTGTTATTCAGCACCAGGCAATCACCCGCGCGCAGATAACTCGGTAGCGAACTGAATTGCTGGTCTTCAAGAGTTCTGTCCGCGCGATTCACCACCAGCATCCGCGAAGCGTCGCGCTCTGGCAGCGGATGCTGCGCGATCAATTCTTCCGGCAGCTCATAATCGAAATCGGAAATGTGCACAGAAGGTGAAAGGAAAGCGGGGTGCTACGAATAAGACGCGGAAGCGACTTGGGCGTTCGCGGCGACGATCGGATGTTCGATGTGCTCGCGATGGAAAACACCCGTGAGTTGAGCGCCGAACAAGAGAACGAGACTCGACACGTATCCCCAAGTCAGAACCGCTACGACGGCGCCTACCGAGCCGTACACCTGTTCGTAGTTGAAGTAATTCAACGTCCAGGCGAAACCATACTTGGCGGCTTCCCACAACAGCCCGCCAATTACCGCTCCGGGAATCGTGTCACGCACGCTGACGTATGCGTTCGGCATAAATTTGTAGACGATCGAAAACAGCGCGAATGTGACCAGCAAGCTAACGACCGCGAACACGATTTGCCAAAAGAGACTGCCGACGGTCGAGAGCACGGCGTAGTTTTCAAGTTGCCGCGGCGATAGCCTGCCGGCGACCTCTTGCATATAGACGAGTACAGACGTCACGAGCACCGAAAGAGAAAGCAGCAGGCCCACAATTCCGATCATGGCCACCGTCAGCGCCCGACCGTGTAGGAACGTGCGATGCGTCGTCCCCCAGACACGATTCAACGCGCGCTCAACCACTGAAAAAACCCACGAGCCCGCCCACAGAACGATGACCGCGCAGGTGATGATCACGCCGGTACTGACGCCGGAAAGAGATTTGATCGTCTCGCGCAGAAATTTGCCCGAACCGGGATAAACCTGCACGATGTGCGCAATCATCTCCGTTCCCGCGGCGATTCGATTGCTCAGCGCGAGCAACAAGAGCAATGCAGGAAACAGTGTCATCAGGCCGAAGTAGCTCATCGCGGCGGCTGACGTAAACAGATCGTTTTCGTGAAACTGGTGAACCGCCTCAGATATCATGCGCCGCCACGGAGATCGGTTGCGCACGCCGAAAGACTGGCGCGAGATTCTTTTCAAACGATCTGAAGTTGAGGTGGAAACGCTCATCTGAACGATTGCTAGGGTTGCGCCGAATCGAACAGCGTCGGCCGCTGCTGTCCACTTCTGGCACCAAAATGTTGATACGCGAGTTGCGTGGCCATCCGGCCGCGTGGGGTCCGATTCAGAAAGCCTATTTGAATTAAGTATGGCTCGATGATTTCTTCGATCGTATCCTTTTCTTCGTTAATCGCCGCTGACAGCGTGCCCACGCCAACCGGCCCGCCTTCAAACTTTTCTAGGATTGTTAACAACAGCTTCCGGTCCATTTCGTCGAGGCCGTAAGTATCAACTTCCATCCGATTCAACGCGTCATTCGCGACTTCGTGCGTGATTCGTCCTTCGTAATCGACCTCGGCGTAATCGCGAACGCGCCGCAGCAAACGGTTGACGATTCGTGGAGTGCCGCGTGCGCGCTTGGCAATCTCCTGCGCGCCGCCTTCGTCAATCTCGACGTTCAGAATGCTCGCCGAGCGTTTGCAAATCGTTTCCAGGTCTTCGTGTGGATAGAAGTCCAGATGAAAGTTGATGCCAAATCGCCCGCGCAAAGGCGCCGTGATCAAACCCTGGCGTGTCGTGGCGCCGACGAGCGTGAATTTTGGAAGCTCCAACTTGATTGATCGCGCACCGGGCCCTTGCCCGATCAGTAAATCGAGACTGAAGTCCTCCATCGCCGGATACAATTTCTCTTCGAGCGCCGGTAGCAGACGATGAATCTCGTCGATGAAGAGCACGTCACCTTCCTGCAGATTCGTGAGCAGTGCGGCGACGTCGCCGGTTTTCTCAATTGCCGGCCCTGAAGTGGAACGCAGTTGCGCGCCCATTTCGTTGGCGATGATGTGGGCGAGCGTGGTCTTCCCCAATCCTGGCGGCCCGGTCAGCAAAACGTGGTCGAGGGCCTCGCGCCGTTTGCGCGCCGCCGCGATGTAAACTCGTAGATTCTCTTTCGCTTTGTTTTGGCCGATGTATTCGGCTATACGCGTGGGTCGCAGCGACAGATCGAATTGACGATCTTCTTCAGTCGGCGTGGCGCTCAAGGCTTCGGCTGCTCTGGTTGCTTTGGGCATGGACGATCTGAATTGTGAATGCCGGAAAAGTTTCGGTCAACTCTCCGTGTCTCTGTGAATTCTGAGATCGCACGGAGGCACGGAGTCTATGCCTTCGCCAAAGATCGGAGACTCCGACGCAAGATCATTTCAACGGAAAGCTCACCGCCTTCGTCGATCGCGTTCTTCACGGCCTTTTCTGCGGCCGCCTTTTGATAACCCAGATTCGCCAGCGCGGACATCGCGTCATTGCGCATCGCGTCGGTTGAAGTTGGCGCGCCGCCGACGGCAGCTTTCGCGGCGAACTCTTCTTCCAACGCGGGCGATGACAGCGTGGCGATCTTGTCGCGCAGGTCCACGACCAATCTTTCCGCAGTCTTTCTGCCGACGCCGGGAATCGCGACCAGCCGCACCAAATTATTCGTGCGAATGGAAGCGATCATCTCGTCAGCGTTCATGCCCGACAACAACTTGATGGCCAACCCCGGGCCGACGCCATTCACTGAGATTAATTGCAGAAAGAGTTCGCGTTCGCGCGCCGTCTTGAAACCGAAAAGCTGAATCACGTCTTCGCGAACGTGCGTGTAAACGCGAAGTTGAACCGGCTCGCCGACTTCGCCCAATTCGTAAAACGTCGACAGCGGAATCGAAACGTCATAGCCGACGCCACCGACGTCGACGATGACTGAAGTCGCTTGCTTAGAAAGAAGGGTTCCTGAAAGATGCGCAATCATGACTGGAGCGCGGCGGCTCGACGCCGCTTTGAGTTCCCCCTCCCAAAGGGAGAGGGAGTGACGGCGGCGATTATCGCGAAGCCTACTGTCAATCGCAAATAGAAGTTTCGCGCTAACCACCGGCGGCGTTATACTTTGGCCGGCGCGAAGTAATGAAAAAAGAGAAGATTTCAGAGCTGACTACAAACCGCCTGAGCGTTTATCTCCGTTGCCTCAACGAACTGGCTGCCGCGGGAATCAAGACAGTTTCGTCGCAGGAACTCGCGGAACAGTTCAACTTGAACTCCGCGCAGATTCGTAAAGACCTCGGTTACTTCGGCGAATTCGGCGTGCGCGGCACTGGTTACTTTATCGAGGATCTGAGAAGTCATTTGACAAAAATCCTTGGTCTCGATCAGCCGCACCGGGTTGGCATCATCGGCGCGGGCAGATTGGGAACCGCGTTGGCGAATTACAACGGCCTCTCGAAATCGAACTTTTCAGTTGTGGCAATGTTCGATAACGATCCGCAAAAAGTTGATGCACGCGTCGGCCCAGATCAGATTCCAGTTCACGACGTGAAAAAGATTACGAAAGTCGTTCGCGACGAAGGCATCGACGTGGCGGTGATTGCCGTGCCGGCGCGCGTTGCCCAGCGCGTGTTGAATCAAGTGATGGCTGCAGGTGTCAAGGCGGTCCTGAATTTCGCGCCGGCGCCGTTGACATCGCGATTGGGTGTGAAAGTGAAAACAGTCGATCTGACAACGTCGCTCGAATCGCTATCGTATTTTCTGGCGCAGCCTGGAATGGCGCATGTGACGAAAGGCTTGAACGACAATATCGAGCGCGCCAGAACGCGGTCGCGCGGAACACGAGAACTTTAGGATGGACGAACAAACCGCCAGACGCGATCTCATCAAAATCTGCCAATTGATGTACGAGCGCAGCTATGTTGTCTCGTCTGACGGCAACGTCAGCGTGCAGCTTGGCGATGGCCGTGTGCTGGCGACGCCCACCATGACGTGCAAAGGCCGGATGACGGAAGATCAGATTGCGATCACAGATTTGGAAGGCCGATCCTTGAATGATCGACGCGCGTCGAGCGAGCTGGCGATGCACCTCTTGATTTATCGCGAACGGCCGGACGTCAAGGCAGTCTGTCACGCACATCCGCCGCATGGAACTGCGTTCGCGGTTGCCGGACTTCCAATTGATCAGCCCATTCTTTCGGAAGTTATTCTGACGCTCGGCTGCGTGCCGTTGGCCGAATATGGCACGCCTTCGACGGAAGAGTTAACTGATGCGATGCGGCCGCTGGTCAAACATCACAACGCGCTCTTGATGGCGAATCACGGCGCAGTGGCGTACGGGGCTGATCTTTGGCAAGCGTGGGATCGTCTGGAGACGTTGGAACATACGGCGAAGATAGCGATTCTTTCGCGAGTGCTCGGTGGCTCGCGGAATTTGTCGCCCGACGCGATTGAAAAGCTGATCAACGTCCGCGAAGCCGCGGGCTATCTCGGCGAAGGCGCGCGCTGTCAGGCGTGCGGTTACTTGCATGAAACCAGCCTGGCATGTCCAACCGGCGATCGTCCGGCGGCGCGTTCGCATGATTCATCGCCGTCGAACGGCGCAGGTCGCGTTTCGTTGTCGCGCGAAGAACTGGTTGAGTTGCTGAGTCAGGCTGCACGGTTGAATGATTAGTAATAGAAGTTCAGAGTCCAAGCTTTAGCTTGCAGCAGCCTAAAGGCTGAACTCTAAACGCAAACGAATGCGGCGTGGTATCCTATTCACGATTTACTATTTACGATTTACGTTTTTCAAAACATCTCACAGGAGAAACTGAATGCAAGAAGCACTCGGAAGGGTGGAAACGAAAGGCCTGGTCGCGATGATCGAAGCGGCCGACGCGATGGTCAAGGCGGCCAATGTCACTCTGATCGGGTATGAAAAAATCGGCGCCGGGTTTGTAACGGCAATCGTGCGTGGCGATGTTGCGGCGGTGAAGGCGGCCACCGATGCCGGCGCAGCCGCGGCTCGTCGCGTCGGTGAACTCGTCAGTGTGCACGTCATCCCGCGTCCGCACGGCAGCGTCGATGATGCAATGCCCGTGACTGCCCAAGCGCGCGCATGATCATCGCGCGGATTATCGGCACAGTCGTCTCGACGCAAAAGGACGAGCGGCTGCAAGGAAAAAAGCTGCTCATCGTCCGCCCGATCAACCTGGACGGGTCAGACACGAGCGGCTATGTCGTCGCCGTTGACACGGTCGGCGCCGGATTTCACGAGCGCGTCCTGGTCGTGGCCGGTTCCAGCGCGCGGCTCGCGCAAAACATGAAGGATACGCCAGTCGACGCGGCGGTCGTCGGCGTGATTGACACTGTGGACATAATGAGTCCGGAGTAGAGTCTGAAGTCTAAGAGTCTGGAGTCTGAAAGCTACACTGCGGATTCGAACTCCAGACTTCGCACTCCAGACTCCGAACTGATTTTGTTATGCAGTTAGCCCGCGTAATCGGAACAGTTGTGGCCACCGTTAAGAACGATTCGCTTCGGCATCGCAAACTGCTCGTTGTTCAATCCCTCAACAAGAACTTAGAACCACAGGGCAAGCCTTTAGTGGCGGTCGATGCGGCCGGAGCGGGCGTCGGCGAACTGGTTTTCTGGTGCCGCGGAAAGGAAGCGAGCTTTCCCTTCAAACGTGAGGATACGCCGACGGATTGCACGATTATAGGGATAGTGGACTCGGATGGTCATGTGTGTTGTGGCTAATTCGGTCTTTGGCCTTTGTGCTTTGGACTTTGGTGTATATTCACAGCGCCGCGTTACTTTTTGAAGAAGACAAAGACCAAAGATCGAAGATCAACGACCGTTTTTGTGTGAAATGATTCTCGCCAAAGTTTTAGGCAACGTCGTGGCGACGCAAAAGAACCAGCGTTATGAAAACGCGCGGGTGATGATGTGCGAGCAGATGACGCCGGAAGGAGATCTGACTGGTCACACAGTTCTCGCGCTCGATGCGGTCGACGCCGGGGTTGGCGATATAGTTTTGATTGTGCAAGAGGGTTGGAGCGCGTCGACAGTTGCGACCGGAGAAGCAGGCGCCGCAATCGATTCAGCCATCGTGGGCGTCGTCGATCGCATCGATTTGTTGGAAGCTAGTTTGAGTTAACGCACGGTGAGTACTAAAGAAGATCAAGCGAGACTAATCGCGGAACGCGTCGCCCGCCGCTTTGCCGGCGATGTGCCGGCGGGTCAGCCTGAAACGGAGCGAACATCGAATGGTGTGGAGAGCGTGCCTGAGCGACCGCGTGCACGCATGATCGATTTCATTTCATCCGGACCGCCGCTACGCTCAGCGCCGGCGGTTGCTCGGCCCGCAGCAGTCGATCAGCCTCCACAAGTTTCGTCCCAAACTTCATCTGAGTTTTTCCAATTCGTTCCGGTCACTCAATCGCCATGGCTCGGCAGGTTGCCGAGTATGTTGGCTAACGCCAATCCGCACTCCGTCGACCATCCGAGCCAGCAACGCTTCGGCGTCGAAGAGGCCACCGTCGCCGAACTGGTTGAATTCTTCGAGAACGAAAAGAAGTGCTCGATGGATCCGAGCGGCAAGCCCTGCGATCACTGCGCGATGTGCAGCTCGCGGGGGTTCTAACGCGATCCAAGTCAGGACCACCTGCGTCAGCAGGTGGGTCAAACCTCCCAACCCTGGAAGTGATTGAAGGATCCATCCGCTCACGCAGGATGGTACTGACGCTATCGCGGAAGTAACCGATGTAGTAAGTAGAACAGCGCTACGCCCGCAAAGACGATCACTGATACGAGCGGGTTCTTTTCTTCACTGCGATTGACTTCGGGAATCAAGTCGCTCGCCGCCACGTACAGCGTGACGCCCGCAGAGAAGGGAAGCGCATAAGCGACAGAGTTCGCGAAGCGAGCTTTCATCAATGCCACACCGACGACGCCCGCAAACGTTGCTGCGCCAATTGCCAAAGCAGCCGCCGCAGCCTTCTTTGACGATCGACCGGAGGCGAGCATGATCGAGGCGACGGTAAATCCTTCCGGAACCTTGTGCAGCATGATCGCGATAAATACCAGAATGCCGACTTTGACATCTGCCAAAAACGCCGCCGCGATCGAAACGCCGTCAAAGAAAGTGTGAATCGTCAGTCCTCCGATGGCCGCATATGCCGCGGACGGGCGGATCAAGGATTCGGGATGCGTCTCAGCGCCGAAATGAAAATGAGGCGCGAACGTATGTTCGAAGAGTTGAATCAGAAGATAGCCGCCGAGCAGCAAAGTAAAGGCGCCGACTACGCCTTCCGCCGGATTTACTTCTGACGACGGTGGAGTCCACAGCGCAACCGTCTCCGGAACGATCTCAATGAAGATCGCCGCCAACATAAAGCCGGCGCCGAGCGCTACCAGATACTTCAGCAGCTTTGCTTCTCGGCGATAGGCGCCGGATGAAACTATCAGCAGGCCGCCAATCAAATTGGCGAGTGCGGCCAGCGCTCCGAGTATTAGCAGTCCTGCGATGCCGGTCATTCTGGGTAGTGGCGGTTCCGCCTCGCAGACTAACACAAAAAAATCTGAAAAAAGTCTTGACAGGCCCAAACTACCGGCGTAGGATGCGCCGGTGGAGTGAAGTGGAGCGAGGTGGCCTCAAGGACACGAACCGAAGCAAAACTGGCGCGAATCGGTAGAGCCGTCTCCTTCAGTCTCAGTCTTCAACTCGGATGCTCCGAGGCAATTACACAGCCCGAATCGACTCGAAGGGGCGGCTCAAAGTGCCGACCCTCTTTCGTCGTTATGTCGAAGAGAAGTACGGCGCGGCGCTGTATGTTACCAGCTTAACGGGTGAATGCGTTCGCATTTATCCGATGCCGGAATGGGAAGCCATCGAACAGAGATTGTCTCTCTTGCCCTCGATGGATCCGGCGCGACGCAAGTTCCTTGACAGGACGAACTACTACGGTCAGCAGTCGGCGATGGACACGCAGGGACGCGTGCTTATTCATCCGCTGCTGAGAAAAAGCGCGCAAGTAGTGGGCGACGTCGCGGTCCTCGGTTATTTGACATACCTGGAAGTTTGGGAGCTGGACAAATTCCAGCAGCGCATGCTCTCCGACCCCTATACGGAGGAAGACGAAGCGGCGATTGCGCGACTGGGAATTTAGTTATGGGTGATTGTGATAGGTAATAGGAAAAGACGAAACGGTTTTCACTCATCACCTATTACCTATCACCTTTCACTGATTCACAGATCTTTGAACGAGATCACGGGGCGGTGGTGATGGCGGTGCCTTTGGGGGGCAGGGGCGCGCTGAACCATCGCCCTGTGCTACTTCGAGAGACGATCGAGTTGCTCGCAGTTGAGCGCGGCGGATTGTTTGTCGATTGCACGGTAGGCCTGGGCGGGCATAGCGAAGCAATCTTGCAAGCATCTCCCGACGCGCAAGTGTTGGGCATAGATCGTGACGAAGAGGCGCTTCGTTTAGCAAGAAAGCGACTGGCGGAATTCGGTGGCCGCTTTCGCGCAGTGCATGCTGACTTTCGCGAACTTACGCGGGTCCTCGCGAGAGCGAAAGTCAGCGCGCCGCGCGGCATTCTTGCCGACCTCGGCGTTTCATCGTTGCAGTTGGATTCGCCCTCGCGCGGATTCAGCTTCCGGCACGAAGCGCCGCTCGACATGCGCATGGATCGGTCGAGCGGCGAAACGGCGGCAGAGTTGCTCGGTCGTCTTTCTGAAGTAGAGATTGCGCGCCTCATCTTTGAATACGGCGAAGAACGTCGGTCGCGCCGAATAGCACATGAAATTGTTAGGCAGCGCGAGCGCGGCGAGCCGATCGTGACGACTAAAGAGCTTGCAGACTTGGTCGAACGTGCAATCGGAGGTAGACAACGGAGGATCCACCCAGCCACGCGCACGTTTCAAGCGTTGCGCATCGCAGTCAATCGCGAGCTCGAAGGCCTCGCCGATTTCGTAGCCGACACGATTGACGTTTTAGAGCCACAAGGCCGTCTCGCGATTATTAGTTTTCACTCGCTTGAAGATCGCATCATCAAGCGAACGCTTTTAAGGCTGTCGGGCCGGTGCCAGTGTCCGCCACGCGCGCCGCGATGCACATGCGGGGCGCGGAAAGCGGTCGAAATTTTGACGCGGCGGCCGGTAACCCCGGGCGAAGATGAAATTGCCGACAACCCACGAGCGCGCAGTGCGAAGTTGAGAGTAGCGGCCAGGCTTGTCCCGTCGTCCGATTAAGCGCGGCCGTTTGGAGATCGAAAAAATGGTTCGACGAGTACCTTCGAAGCATCGAAATGCACCCATCGCGCGTGAGAAAGATAAAGACGCGTTCCTGCGGCTTGGCCTACTGCTAGTTGTCGGCCTGGGATTGGCGTCTGGTTTTGTTTATGCAGGGCGACAACATTTCGCCGCGCTGAAGTACGGTTACGAGACTGAAAACTTGCGGCGCGAGCACGATCGCCTTGCCGAAGAGCAACGACGATTAATTTTGCAGCGCGAAGAGGCGGCGAGTCCCGCAAAGCTTGAGCAAGCCGCGAAGCGACTTGGTATGCAGCCGCTGCAACCGGCGCAGGTCGATCCGCTGCGACAAGTTTCGAACAATTCCGACAGCACGAAGCCGCTGACAGCGCGCGCGGATGCGAAGACGACGAAACGCGAACTTCAAACAAATTCAAAGCCGGCGGCGAAGGCGCAAACCAAGCCGCTACGCAGTAGGCCAATTTAATTGTGGGCAGCTTTACCGCAGTATCAGGAGACCTTGAGTGCCCCTTCGTTCTACCGCCATCGAAAGAGAAGTTGCCGACCCGCGGCGCCGCGCGACGTTCGTGGCGCTCGGACTCGTCGCGTGGATGGTGATCGTCGGAGTGCGTTTGGCGCAACTTCAAATCAGTCAGCACGACGAGCTCTCCGCGCGTGCCAAGAACCAACAATTAGGCGCAGTTGAAACCAGCCCGACGCGCGGGCTTCTGCTCGATCGCCAGGGCCGCGAACTCGGGCGCAGCGTCGATACCGAATCGTTCTTCGCGGATCCGCGCGAAATCGAAAACGTTAACGACACCGCTCGAAGGATCGCCGCTGTTACCGGTCAGAACAAAGACGAGCTAATCGCGAAGCTTCGCGAGGCAAAGGACGGAAACAAAAAATTCATCTGGCTGATTCGGCGCATCGATTTACAGACAGCGATGAAGCTCGACGCCCTGAGTCTTGATGGCGTCTACTCGCGCAAGGAACCGAAGCGCTATTACCCGAACGACTCGCTGGCCGCCCACGTGCTGGGTTTTGTCGGCACCGATGAAATCGGCCTGGGCGGCGTCGAGCAGTACTACAACGAAAAGATTCGCGGTGAGTCGGGAAAAGTTTTCTTTGAAACTGATGCGCGACGTCGTGCATTTGAGAGCTACGAAGTCCAGCCGCATCCCGGACAGACCGTGGTTCTCACAATCGATCAGACGATTCAGTATCGAACCGAACAAGCACTGTTCGCCGCCGTTCAGAATGCGCACGCGAAATCAGGTACGGCCATCGTGATGGATCCGCACACTGGCGAGATTCTCGCGCTGGCGAATGCGCCGGCATTCGATCCTAATCAGCCGGCGGCGGAAGTTCGCGCGAATTGGGCGCTGCAAAATATTTATGAACCGGGTTCGACATTCAAAGTCGTTGCGTATTCCGCCGCGCTCGAACAGGGCCTCGTCAGTCCGGACGACAAGATCAATTGTCAGATGGGCCAAATTACTGTCGCCGGGCGGCTGATTCATGATCATCATCCATTTGGAGTGCTGACCGTCTCTGACGCGCTGGCGCAATCGAGCAACGTCGGCGCGATCAAACTCGGGCTCCTGATCGGCAATGAATCAATGTATGGCTTCGCGAAGCGGCTCGGCTTCGGTTCGCGAACGGGAATTGATTTGCCTGGTGAATCCGGCGGGATTCTTCGCCCACTCAGTCGGTGGCAGCCATCGTCGATCGGATCGATTGCCATTGGCCAGGAAGTCGGCGTGACGCCGCTGCAAATGGCCGTCGCGTATTCTGTGATTGCGAATGGCGGCTCGTGGGTAAAACCGCACGTTGTGCGCGAAATGCGCTCGCCTGACGGCGCGGTTCTGTTCCAGACGAAGACGGAATCACGCCCGGTCTTGAAAACCGATACGGTCGAGAAGCTGCGGGGCATGATGGAAGGTGTGACGCTACACGGCACCGCGCGCAAAGCGCAGGTCGAGGGCTACACCGCCGCCGGCAAGACGGGCACCGCGCAAAAAATCGATCCGAAAACGCATACTTACTCGACGACAAAGTACATCGGCTCGTTCGTCGGTTTCGCGCCGGTGAGCAATCCGGCAGTAGTCATTATCGTGGTTATCGACGAACCACAGGGCGCGTACCATGGCGGCGATGTGGCTGCCCCGGTGTTCCGCGAAATTGCCGAGCAGATACTTCCTGAATTGAGTGTGACGCCTGACGTTGAAATGAAATCGGCCGGCGAATTGATTGCGCAAAGTTCCAAGCCTTCGCCGCAGGAGATTGAAGCCGATGCCGCACGTGAAGCGACGCTGCCGCAAGTCGCAAAGAATTTCAGCAGCGCACCGCGCGAAGTGGTCTTCACCCCGGCGACGAAGCGTGGCGCTCTGATGCCGGATTTACGCGGGCAAAGCGTTCGTGATGTCGCGCGAACATGCGCGCAGCTTGGACTGAGTCTCGAAGCGAAAGGCGAAGGCCGCGCGCTTCGTCAGTATCCGTCAGCAGGCTCTGAATTGAATTCCGGGCAAACCGTGCGCGTGGAATTTGGCCGCGGCAGCCCGTAGGCGTCAAGATAGTGATGTGAATATTCGAACCGTAGCAGAATTGATGGGCGCAGACACCAACCGGCTGCGCCCGGAGTTCTTTGACAAAGAAATATTTGACTTCTCGATCGACTCGCGCACAACCGAAGCCGGTGAGTTGTTCTTTGCGCTGTCGCAACCCGATTACGAACGCGCAGGCTTCAATGGCCAATTTGCCGACGCTCATAATTTCATCGAGTCGGCATTAACGCGCGGCGCAATCGCGGCAGTCGCACGTCGCGATCGCGTGACCGGCGACGAAAAGCTCGAGTCACTGAGTGATCGATTGTTACTCATCGATGATGCGATTGCGGGATTGCAAACCCTTGCGCGAAAGGTTTACGAGCAATGGGCACATCCGGTCATCGGCATCACGGGCAGCGCAGGGAAAACTACGACGAAGGAACTGACAGCGCATGTGTTGTCAGTTGCCGGTCATCACGTGCTGAAGAGTGAACGCAATTATAACAACGGGCTGGGGCTGCCATTGTCCGTTTTGCAGATGGTCAGCCGCGGTCGTCGTCCTGAGGGTTACGACGTCGCGGTACTTGAAATGGGAATGTCCTCGCCCACGCACGAGATTCGACGCCTCGTGCAGATTACGCCACCAGACGTCGGGGTGGAGTTGATGGTGGCGCCGGTGCATCTCGAACATCTCGGCACAATCGAGACGATTGCCGCGATGAAGGCGGAACTGATTGAAGGCTTGAAGCCCGGCGGCACTGCCGTGCTAAACGCAGATGACGATTTGGTGATGCAGATGAAGTCAAAAACAGACGGACCGGTGCTAACGTTCGGCATTCAGAACGAGGCTGACGTGATGGCGCGCGACATCGACACGTCGCGATTCGGATCGATTCAGTTTCGTTTGCAGACGCCAAACGGTGACGCGGCTGCGAAGCTGCCCATGACTGGCGGCCACAACTTGATGAATGCGCTGGCGGCGTCAGCGGTGGCAACGGCTTTGAAGATCAAACCGGACCTGATTGCGGAAGCATTGAGTTCGGCAAAGCCGCCCAGGATGCGTGGCGAGGTTTTGGATTTCGCTGCCGGTTTCACGGTGGTTGACGATTCTTATAACTCGAATCCGCGTTCGTTAATCAGCATGGTGCGCACGGTCGCGGAAGCGCGCGAGAAAGTGAAACGCCGCGTCGTGATTGCCGGCGAGATGCTGGAGTTGGGGCCTGATGCGCCGGCGATGCATCGTGAAGTGGGCCGCGAAATAGCGCAGCTTGGCATTGACGTTCTCTGGGGCGTGCGCGAACTGGGCCGCGAAATCGTTGCCGGCGCACAGGAAGCAGGCCTTGAAACGGCGCGGTTCTTCGCGTCATCGGATGAAGCAGCCGCCGCGGCCGTCGATGAAATTCGCGAAGGCGATCTGGTTTTGGTCAAAGGGTCACGCAGCGTCGAAACGGACAAGGTTGTGCGTGCTTTGAAAGAGAAATTTCCGCTCGCTGGTGAGGATACGAGATGATCGATTCAGGAGTCGTGTCAGGCCGTCGGTTTGCTGGCTCCTGGCTCCTGACTCCTGACTCCTGAATGCATGATTTACTACATCTTTTACGAGTTGATCTATGGCCACTTCAAAGATCGTGAGTGGTATCTCGTAAAAGCTCTAAATGTTTTTCAGTACGTCACGTTTCGTACAGCATGGGCTGCGATTACTGCGCTACTGATTTCACTGCTGTTTGGGGGAAGAGTAATCGAGGGATTGAGAAGTTGGAACATCGGTCAGCAAATCCGCGAAGAAGGTCCGCAGGCGCACACTGCCAAGCGCGACACGCCGACGATGGGCGGATTGCTAATTATGAGTTCGGTGATTATCTCAACGCTGCTCTGGGCGCGGCTGTCAAGTGTTTATGTGTCGATTACGGTCGTCGCCACGGTCGCGTTCGGCGCAGTCGGCTTCGCGGACGATTACTTGAAGCTGGTAAAGCGACGAAGTCTGGGATTAACCGGCAGGCAGAAGCTGGCACTTCAATTCGTGATTGCTTGCGCCGTCTGGGCTGTATTGTTTATTTCGACCCGTTACTTCCAGACCAAGTACTCATGGAACGTCAGCATTCCGTTCTTCAAAGAAACGGCGGTGCCGAACGGCATCAGCACGATCGGGCCGTATCTTTATCTGGTGCTGATTGCCATCGTGCTCCTCGGCTGGACGAACGCGGTGAATCTGACAGATGGGCTCGATGGTTTGGCAATCAGCGTGACGTTCATCGCGATGTCGGCCTTAACTGCGTTTACGTATTTGAGCAGCGATGCGCGATGGGCGAGTTATCTGGATCTGACGCACCGGCCCGAAGCGGCGGAGTTGACAGTGTTCTGTGGGGCGATGGCCGGAGCGAGCCTGGGATTTCTTTGGTTCAATGCGCCGCCGGCCGAAGTTTTCATGGGCGACGTCGGCAGCCTGGCCATCGGAGGCGCGATTGGCACGATCGCCATCCTGACCAAGCAGGAGTTCATGTTGGTCATGGTCGGCGGCGTGTTCGTGATGGAAGCACTGTCAGTGATGTTGCAGGTCGGCGTGTTCAAGATGACCAAGCGAACGAGCGGCGTCGGCCGGCGCGTCTTCAAAATGACGCCGCTGCATCACCACTTCGAAATGGTTGGGTGGAAAGAGCCAAAGATCGTGTTTCGCTTTTTGATTTTGGCGATCTTGTTTGCGTTGTTGAGTCTGTCGACGCTGAAGTTGAGATAGAAAAAGGCAGTACACGGATTTTCCATTTGTCATTTTTCATTTGTCATTTGATATCAAAAGCGGAGTCGAGTGACGAAATGTTGGCCTAGCGGTAAATGACAAATGAGAAATGACAAATGAGAAATGGAAAATGGCTTTGAGGTCGCCGGCAAGAAAGTTCTGGTTGTGGGTGCGGCGCGCAGCGGCACTGCCAGCGCGCGATTCCTGGCGCAGCGCGGGGCAACGGTCGCGCTGAACGATCGGAAGCCGTTGGACGAGTGGTCACCAGACGCGCTCGATTTGAAAAATGAAGGTGTTGGATTAGTCGAAGGCGATCCGCCGTCATGGCTGCTCGATCAGATCGATTTGCTGATTGTCAGTCCCGGCGTGCCGACGAACGCGATTCCAATTCGCTACGCAGCGCGACGCGGAGTCGAGGTGATTGGCGAGATCGAGCTGGCGTCGCGGTTCTTGCGCGGACGAATTGTGGCGATTACCGGAACGAACGGAAAGACCACGACGACTACGTTGATTGGACAGATGCTGAAGGACGGTGGATTGAACGTGCAGGTAGGTGGCAACATCGGTACGCCGTTGATTACGATGATCGAGTCGTCGCGCGACGACGGATGGAGCGTTGTTGAGGTGTCGAGTTTTCAGTTGGAGACGATTGTGGATTTTCATCCGACAGTGGCGGCCGTGCTGAACGTGACGCCGAATCACATGGACCGGTACGAATCGTTGATGGATTACGCCGCAGCCAAGCATCGCATCTTTATGAATCAAACGGCGGGTGATGTGGCGATTTTGAATGCTGACGACGAAATCGTCTCGTCCTGGGCAAGCGGTTTGCGCGCGCACGTGGTTCAGTTCAGCGTTCAAAAAGATCCTGACGAAGGAATGTTTCTGCGTGGCCGCGATCTTGTTTCAAAGACGCTTGACGGCGAACGCGTAGTAATGACGCGCGATGATCTAAGGCTGCGGGGACTGCACAACGTCGAGAACGTGCTGGCTGCGGCCGCGGCTGGTTTGGCGTGTGGAGTCGCACCGGAGTCTTTGCGGGCAACAGTCCGCAACTTTTATCCGGTTGAGCACCGCCTGGAAGAAGTGGCCGAAATCAAGGGCGTAAAGTTCTTCAACGATTCGAAAGCGACGAGCGTTGACGCTACGATCAAAGCGCTCGAAGCGTTTGCTGATGAACAAGGCAAGATTGTTTTGATTCTCGGCGGGCTGGGAAAAAAGGCCCCGTACTCGCCGCTCGCGCCGCTGGTCAGAGATTGTGTGCGCAAGATGGTTCTGATCGGCGAAGATGCCCCGACGATCGAAAAAGAGTTGGGCGATAGTGCGCCGTTCGAACACGCGACGACGATGAGTGATGCAGTTCAGCGCGCGTTCGCAGCAGCACAGCCACGTGACATAGTTTTGCTCGCGCCGGCGTGTGCCAGCTTCGACATGTTCGAAAGTTTCGAGCACCGGGGAAGGATCTTTAAAGAAGAAGTCCAAAGTCTAAAGTCCAAAGTCCAAAGTCCGGCGAAATGATCGTGCGCCTCGACTTTGGACGTTGGACATTGGACGTTGGACACGTTGGACTCGTAGCGAACGAATGACTCAGAAGTTACAAGTCGATAAGTGGCTCTTTTCCGCGACGGTTGGCCTCGCGCTTTTCGGCGTGGTCATGGTCTATAGCGCGTCGGCAGTGATCGCGGTGCAGGAGAATCACAATCAGTTTCACTATGTTCTGAAGCAGGGCGTGTGGACGCTGATCGGCTTTGGCGCGATGTTTCTGATGATGCGATTCGATTATCAGCTCTTGAATCGCGGATGGATCGTCTACGGCTTGCTGCTCGTAACGATCCTGCTTCTGCTCGCAGTGTTCGCGTTTCCGGCAGTTAATGGGGCGCGTCGTTGGATCAAGGTGAGCGGCTTTTCCGCGCAGCCATCTGAGTTGGCAAAGCTTTCGCTGGCGATGTTTATCGCGTACTTCGTGGAAAGGCGCGCCGGACACGAACAATCGTTTTGGAAAACTTTTCTGCCGTGCATGTTTGCGCTCGGGATCATAGCCGGCCTGGTCGTGAAAGAGCCTGACCTCGGAACGGCGCTGATGCTGGCAATCATCGCGTTCACGATGTGCTTTGCCGGTGGCGTGCGTCCGCGGCACATGGTTTATGCGACCGTGCCCGCGCTTCTGTTTGTCGGCAAGATGCTTATCTTCACGCCATTCCGCATGAAGCGGCTAACGGCCTTTGTCGATCCATGGGCCGATGCGCAGGGAACGGGTTATCAAGTCGTGCAATCGCTAATTGCCGTCGGTTCTGGTGGTCAGCATGGACTCGGCTTTGCGCAAGGAAGACAGAAGCTTTTGTTTCTGCCGTTCGCGCACTCCGATTTCATTTTCGCGGTAATCGGCGAAGAGCTGGGCCTGATTGGCGCGTTGATTGTGATCTTTGTCTTTGCGGTTTTTTTGTGGCGCGGAATGCGTACGGCTTTACGTGCGCCGGATCGATTCGGGATGTTACTTGGTGTGGGCATCGTGGTCGGCATCGTCGCCCAGGCGCTGCTAAACATGAGCGTGGTGCTGGCGCTGTTGCCGACGAAGGGCATTCCGCTGCCGTTCATTTCGTATGGGGGATCGTCGCTGGTTCCGACGCTGGCCGGCGTGGGAATCCTTTTGAACATTTCGCAGTACGCCACACTGGGTCGACGGACAGCATATGACGACGACGATTACGAAGAGGATTGGCAGCCTGCGCGCCGCGCAAGCAAAAAACGTCCGGTGCGTCAGTCCCGACGCGTCGGGATGGCGCGAGCGCGGTACGGGTGAGCGATGCGCGTGCTGATCGCTGCCGGCGGTACCGGCGGGCACATTTATCCAGGCATCGCAGTCGCGAAAGAAATCATGCGACGCGAGCCTGCTTCGGTCGTGAGATTTGTCGGCACCGCGAAAGGACTCGAGAAACGCGTGGTGCCGAACGCAGGTTTTGAACTTTCGATCATTGAAAGTGCGGGATTGAAAAACGTCGGCGTGGTTGCGTGGCTGCGCGGCCTGCTGCTTCTGCCGAAGAGCTTTCTTTCGGCGCGGCGACTGATTCGCGAATTTCGGCCCGACATTGTTCTTGGCGCCGGTGGCTATGTTTCAGGGCCGGTGTTGCTGGCAGCCTCTCTGATGAAGTTGCCGACGCTGGTGATGGAATCAAACGCGCTGCCGGGTTGGACGAACCGAGTGCTGGCGCGCTTCGTTGACAAAGCAGCAGTTTCGTTCGCGGAAGCCATGCCGCACTTTCGCGGCAAGGCGGTGTTGACAGGCAATCCGGTGCGCAGCGAGTTCTTTGATATTCCGGCGAAGACGCACGTCTCCGAGAAGATCTCTTTGCTTGTATTTGGCGGCTCGCAAGGCGCCCGTGCAATCAACGAAGCCATGATCGACGCGCTGCCGCATCTGGCGAAAGTGAAAGATCGCCTGCGAGTAACGCATCAAACCGGCACGGCTGATTCTGAGAACACTGAGCGCCGCTATGCAAAAGCCGGTTGGAGCAACAACGTTAAGGTGAAAGCCTACATCGACGACATGGTGAGCGAATTCGCGAAGGCTGATCTGATTATTTCCCGCGCGGGGGCAACGACGACTGCTGAACTGCTGGCTGCGGGCAAAGCGGCAATCATGATTCCGTTTCCGCTCGCGGCTGACGATCATCAGCGCAAGAACGCTGAGGCGCTGGAAAGCGCAGGCGCCGCGCGAATGATCTTGCAGAAGGATTTGACGGGAAGGAGACTGGCTGACGAGCTAAAGGTGCTGTTAAGCGCGCCAGATAAACTTAATGAGATGGAAAGCGCGGCACGCAAATTAGCCCGGCGAGACGCGGCAGAGAAGACGGTCGAGTTGATGGATGCATTGGTGGCGTAAGGAAAGAACTGATCATTTTCCATTTGTCATTTGACATTTTTCATTTGCCATTGATGTCGAAACCCGGCGCTGGGAATCAACGCATCGTCATCGCGGATAGATAAATGGAAAATAACAAATGACAAATGGAAAATGATTGTTCGGCAACCAACCATAAATTCTAGAACCTAATGTTTCGACCTTTCCAACACATTCACTTTATCGGCATCGGCGGCATCGGCATGTCGGGCATTGCAGAAGTGTTGGCGAACCTGGGCTTTCGCGTGACCGGTTCTGACCAGAAGAAAACAGAAGTGACTGCGCACCTGGAAGAATTGGGAGTGGAAGTTACCGAAGGACACGCGGCGGAAAATGTCGGTGACGCGCATGTGGTGGTGCGTTCCACAGCAGTACGTGACGACAACCCGGAAATCATCGAAGCGCGGCGACGTTCAATTCCCGTGATTCCGCGCGCTGAGATGCTGGCAGAGCTGATGCGGATGAAGCCTTACACCGTGGCTGTAGCCGGCTCGCATGGCAAGACCACAACCACTTCGATGGTCGCGACCGTGCTTGGAACGGCCGGACTTGATCCGACATTCGTGGTTGGCGGCATCGTGCGGTCGTACCGATCAAACGCGCGACTGGGAAAAAGCGAGTTGATGGTGGTCGAGGCTGATGAAAGCGATCGTTCGTTCTTGATGCTGACGCCGATGATTGCCGTCGTGACGAACATCGATCGCGAGCACATGGACTACTACCACGACATGGAAGACGTGCGGAAATGCTTTGCCGATTTCGTGAATAAGGTCCCGTTCTACGGCGCGGCCGTGCTCTGTCTCGACGACCCGCACGTGCAGGCGGTGATTCCGAAAGTCGAACGCCGCCGCATCACGTACGGAATGAGCGCGCAGGCGGACATTTCCGCGCACGACATCACCTACGATCAATCATTTGGCTCGAGCTTCACGGTCTTGAGTGGAGTGGAAGCGCTGGGTCGAGTTTCGCTGCGCGTACCCGGCAAACACAACGTTTACAACTCGCTGGCGGCGATTGCGGCGGGGCTCGAATTGGATGTGCCATTCGACACTATCGCGCACGCGCTTTCGGAATTTAGCGGCGCTGATCGACGTTTTCAATTCAAGGGAGATGAACAGGGCATCACGGTCGTCGATGATTACGGACATCACCCGACCGAAATCAAAGCGACGCTCAGCGCGGCCCGCATTGGCGCGCCGAATCGACGCATCGTCGTGCTTTTTCAGCCGCATCGCTACACGCGCACGAACGATCTGATGGATGAATTCGCCAGCGCTTTCAACAACGCCGACGTGTTGTTCGTTACCGACATCTATGCGGCCAGCGAGCCGCCGATCGAAGGCGTCAACGCGGAAGTCTTGACGCAACGAATCAAGAGTTACGGGCACAAGAATGCGGAGTACATCGGTGTCCTTGAAAATGCAGCGCCGATTTTGCGCGAGCAAGTGCGCGAGGGTGACCTGGTGATCACTTTAGGCGCCGGGTCCGTGCATCGCGCCGGCGATCAGTTGCTGGCGCTCTTGCGAGGAGAAACAGCCCAAGCGGCGCAAACATGATTTTTTGAGAAATGGTCTTACTCGACGATGACAAAACGACTCGCGACGCTGTGATTGAAGAAATCGCGTCACGGCTCGGCGTGTCTGCGGAACGTGGGGTTCGTTTCGCAGAGCTGACGAGCCTGCGCGTTGGCGGCGCCGTCGATTGGGTGATTGCACCCACGACTGAAGCACAAGCGGCGGCGCTCGTCGGAGAGCTTGAGAAGCACGAAATCGCATGGCGGCCACTCGGCTCGGGCAGCAATGTCCTGGCCGATGACGGCGAGCATCACTATGTGATTGTCAGCTTGAAGGAATTGAAGAGTGATCCGATTTTCGATGGTGAGCGCGTTTCGGTCAGCGCCGGCTATTCGCTGCCGCGCCTTTGTGTCGATGCGGCGCGACAAGGCTTGTCGGGAATTGAAGGTCTAAACGGGATTCCGGGAACGTTTGGCGGAGCGCTGTGGATGAACGCCGGCGCCTACGACCAGGAAATCGGCACGGTGGTCGAATCGGTGCGCGTGGCGCGAGATGGCCGCGTGACAGAAATTCCAGGCAGCGAAGTGCAGTGGAATTACCGCCACACCTCCTTCCGCGAAGGTGAGCTTCTGCTCGGCGCGACTCTGCGTCTGCAACGCGATGACCCGGGAAAAATTCGCGAGCGCATGGAAAAGGCGAAGAGTCAGCGGATGGCGACTCAGCCGCACGGCGCGCGTTCAGCCGGATGCTTTTTCAAGAATGCGCCAGCCAGTCCGGTCGGCACCGGCAAGATGATCGACGAGTTAGGAATGAAGGGAACTCGACGCGGCGGGGCAGTGGTTTCTGAGAAGCATGCAAACTTCATCGTGACCGAAGGTGAAGAAGCGAAGGCCGCCGACGCGCTTGCGCTCGCTGAAGAAGTACGCGAACGAGTGAAACGCGAGCACGGGATTGATCTTGAATACGAGGTTGAACTTTGGAGTTCTAAGTAGCGCAACTTGTTAAGTTGCGATCTTTGCCTGAAGGAGTCCGCAAGTTAACAACTTGCGCTACCAGTCATGAGAGAACAAGTCATCGCATCCCGTCCAGTGCGTCGCGCGAATAGTCAGGGGAAAGGTTTCGCCCAACGTCCGACGCGGCGCGATGCGCGTACCGTTGGGCCACGCAGCTTCTCAATGCGCACATTGCTTGGCTATGTGCCGCGGGCTTTGAAGATCGCCCTGGTCATTCTCGCAATCATTGGCGCGGGCATTGGCTACCGTGCGGCCTCTTCAGCCTCGCTGTTCCAGGTTCGTGCGGTCGACGTCGCGGGAACTTCAAGAACTTCGGCCGAAGAAATCGAAGGACTCGTACGTCGTGCCGTTTCCCGCACAGGTGTCTGGCGCGCCGACTTGTCGGCTTTGAGTACTGAGTTGAGTCGGCTGCCAGGCGTGCGAACGGCGGTCGTGACTCGCGTGCTGCCCGACCGTCTGCGCGTGCGCATTACTGAGCGCGTGCCTCTCGCTGTGGTTCGCACTTCGTCAGGTCATTTCATCTGGGTCGATGACGAAGGCGTCGCTCTTGTCGAGATGAAGACCACCGAGCAGATGCCGCCGTTCTTTATTCTCGGGTGGAGCGAAGACGGGACGAATGAAGCGCGGCAAGATAATGCGGAGCGCGTCAAGAAGTATCAGGAAGCGCTGCGCGAGTGGCAGGCGGTGGGCCTCACGGAGCGCGTCAGCGAAATAAGCCTGTTTGACGTCCGCGATGTGCGCGCGCAACTTGCGGGAAAAGATTCGCAGATCGAAGTGCGGCTTGGGTCACAAGATCTGGGCCAGCGGTTGAAAGCGGCGCTCGATGTGCTGGACCAGTACAAGCAAACACCGCGCGGTGCTTTGATCACTTACGTTGATTTTCAAGGCGACCGAGTCGTGCTGGGATTTAGCTCCGGCGGAAAAGTGTCGGCCGGAACGGAGGACGCCGATAGCACGGCTGCCGATCCGGGCGTCGTTGGCACAAGCAAGCTGACAACCGAGAAGCAAGGAGGCAACAAACCTCGTTCGCGGGACGCGGGAGAAAAAAAGCCGACGAACGAGAATCGTTCGCGGGTTCGGTAACGAGTCGAGCGGGAAAGTAAATGCCGAAACGATCGACGCACACAATCGGACTCGACATAGGCACCAGTCGCGTCACGTGCATTGTTGCCGCGCCGGGCGAGGATGGCCTGCTGTCGGTCGTGGGCACAGGCGAGTCTGATTCTCGCGGTTTGCGCAAAGGTGTGATTGTGAACCCCGAAGCCGCCGTCGAATCAATCCGTCGCGCGGTTGAGGAAGCTGAACGCATGAGCGGCGTGCAGGCGCAGGAAGTCACGATCAATCTTGCTGGCTCGCACACTATGGGCTTCAACGGCCAGGCCATTGTCGCCGTCGCCAGTCGCGATCACGAGATTACTGGCGAAGACGTGCGTCGCGCCATCGATTCGGCTTGCGCAATTCAATTGCCGGCCGGCCGCGAGATCGTCGATCGGCTGCCGCAGGAATTCATCGTTGACGATCAGGATGGAATCAACGACCCGATCGGGATGACCGGCGCGCGCTTGGCCGTGAAAGTTCACATCGTGACCAGTCCTGTGACGGCGCGGCAAAACGCCATTAACGCAGTGAATCGTGCCGGTCTGATTGTCGCGGATATGATTCTTGAGCAGTTGGCCGCAGCCGAAGCGACGTTGACTGAAGACGACAAGGAATACGGCGCGGCCCTTGTCGATATCGGCGCCGAAACGACCGGTTTGTGTGTGTATCAACGCGGAGCGGTGCAACACACGGCGGTGTTTCCGCTCGGCGGTTCGCATTTCACGAACGACATCGCCTTTGGCCTGCGCACTCCGATTCCCGAGGCCGAAAAGATCAAGCGCACGTTTGGCTGCGCTTCGAGCGCGTCACTCAGCGATGCGATGCGTGGTGAGATGGTCGAAGTGCCCTCCGTTGGCGGGCGTGCGCCGCGGCAACTGTCTCGCCAAATTCTTTGCGACATCTTGCAGCCACGCGCTGAAGAAGTGCTGATGCACGTTGCGGACGAGATCAAGGACTCGGGCTGGAGTCGACAGTTATCGAGCGGCGTCGTGTTAACCGGCGGCGGAGCATTGCTCGATGGCATGGTCGAAGTCGCGGAGCAGGTTTTCGATGCGCCGGTGCGTATCGGTTATCCCGAACGTGATCGATTCAGCGGTTTAGTTGAAGACGTTCAGAGTCCAGCATGGGCAGCGGCGGCAGGTCTCGCGCTTGTCTCGCAGCGAGCGCATGCGGTTGAGCAGCGCGCAATGGCGGCGAGGCGTGGAGGATCGGGTCGCCTAACACATTTCGTTTCAAAGTTTCGCGATCGATTTAGTAGTAGTAATTTCTGACTAAGTGTTGTATGCTGCCGCGCCGATGGCACAAGATATTGTCCGCAATATTTAGAGTCTCGTGGCGCAGCCAACACAAAATAGACGAAAGAGGCCATGGAAGCCTTCT
Organism: Pyrinomonadaceae bacterium; assembly: GCA_036001745.1. Lineage (GTDB taxonomy): Bacteria > Acidobacteriota > Blastocatellia > Pyrinomonadales > Pyrinomonadaceae > UBA11740. The sequence goes on along the minus strand of DASYTZ010000221.1, from coordinate 5,538 downwards.
CGGTTTGGAAGAGAGGAAGCAAGCATGTCACCTGAGGTAAACCAAACTCACAATTCGGCTTCGCCATCCGGCAGGAGCATCAATATCTTCATCGATGACGAGCCGCCCATCACCGGCGCCCGGATCAAAGTCATCGGCGTGGGCGGCGGCGGCGGTAATGCGGTCAATCGCATGATTGACGCGGGCATTGAGGGCATTGATTTCGTCGTAGCGAATACTGATCTTCAAGCGTTGAAGCGTTCGCACGCGCCGGTGAAAATTCAGTTGGGCGGGCGTCTTACCAAAGGCCTCGGGGCAGGGGCCGATCCCGAAGTTGGCCGACAGGCTGCGCTGGAAGATACGGACAAGATTATCGAAGTGCTGGAAGGCTCGGATATGGTATTCGTGACGACGGGTCTCGGCGGCGGAACAGGCACTGGCGGTGCTCCGATTGTTGCCTCGCTGGCGACGGAGTTGGGGGCGCTGACTGTCGCGGTCGTCACGAAACCTTTCTTGTTTGAAGGCCGGCGGCGCGCAGAGCAGGCGGAGCAGGGCCTGCGCGAGTTGCACGAATCTGTCGATACGGTGATCACGATTCCGAACGAGCGACTCTTTGCCGCTGTGTCGCAAACGGCATCGATTGGCGAAGCTTTCAAAGCTGCGGACGACGTCCTCAGACAAGCTGTTCAGGGAATTAGCGACTTGATCACTGTTCCCGGGTTCATCAATCTGGATTTTGCGGACGTGCGCACGATCATGCAGGGCATGGGCATGGCCTTGATGGGAACTGGTTACGCGCGCGGAGAGAATCGCGCGGTCGAAGCGACTCAGGAAGCCATTTCGTCGCCGCTGCTGGAAGAGGCATCGATCAAAGGAGCCAAGGGCGTACTCATCAACATCACGGGAGGCCCGGACTTGACGCTCTACGAAGTGAACGAAGCCGCGACCATCGTTCGTCAGGAGGCCGATGACGACGCGAACATTATCTTCGGTCACGTAGTCGACGAAACGATGGCCGACGCGATGAAGATTACTGTGATCGCCACTGGTTTCAGTCATCAACCGATGACGGCCGCGGCGGGCGCGGGCGCGACGATGCCGGTTACGACGGCGCCTCGATACGAGCCACCCTCGCCCGACTTTGGCGTCTCGCCATCGAGTTCGAAGCGCAGTGAGGATTTGGACGTTCCAACTTTCATTCGAAAGAAAGCAGATTAAGGCAGAGCGAACCCTTGCTCGCCAATAAAGCATCCGCACTACCGACGCATTTTGCGTTTTCCCTCGCGGTCGTGTAGCATGACGCGCAATCCCTAACGAAATTCCGTACGGGTCAATGCGCATCTCTCCTCGGAAGGCCGCAGCCTGCATGTGACGGCTTCGGACATGCCACGCTACGACTGGCGGGAACGCATTTATTCTGAGGCGCTCAATCGCGCTCTCTCGAAATCATTTGGAGGCGAATTGTGAATCGCAAACTTATTCGAACAACTTTGGCGGATGTGAAGGCGAGGCGGGACGTGATTCCGCAGCAGAACCGAATGTCCGATCAGGGGCAGCGTCCGGGCGGAATGCCACAGCAACGGCCAGGGCAGAACCAACCAATGCAGATGCGGAAGCGTCAGCCGCCGCCGACAGAAACTCACGCCGAAATCTACTATTACAAGAAACAGATCGACGCGCACACGCCCATGGTGCTGGTGCTGCAGGACGGCGAGGAAATCGAAGGCACGATCGAGTGGTACGATCGCGGTGCATTAAAAATCAACCGACGCTCAGCGCCGAATCTGCTGGTGCTCAAGCGTAACATTAAGTACATGTACAAGGCCGAGGATCGCGTGTCGAAGGTCGAGTCGGCGGATCGAACCGAAACGCACGCGACTGAAGAGACTTCAGAAGCCGCTTTCGAAAACTAGCGCAAGATGCGCGACCATTCTTAATAAATGAGCATTTCGCGGACCGAATCAATCCATGCGTCCATAGCTCAGTCGAAACCTCGCATCGGCATAACCATGGGCGACCCGGCCGGCATCGGTCCCGAAGTTGTTCTCAAGGCTGTCGCTGAAGAAGAAGTCCAGAGTCTCTGCACGCCAATCATCATCGGCAATGCGGAAGTCCTTGCCCACAATGCGCGCACCCTCGATTTACAATGTGGCTACGACATCGTGAGGCAGGACGAACGGCTGCCGCAGCGCGTGAACGCGCCAATCATTTTTCATCTCGACAATCTGAACGGCTCTGTTGAACCGGGCATTGAGTCGGGCGCCGCGGGGAAAGCGGCAGCGAGTTACATCGAAGCCGCGGTCAACCTCTGCGCGGCGGGAGCAATCGATGCGATTGCGACGGCACCGATCAACAAGCGCGCGCTGTTCCTTGGTGGCTACAGTTTTCCCGGCCACACAGAGTTTTTGGCGTCACTGACGGGCACCGAAGAATATGCGATGGGCTTTATCGCAGCGAATCTGCGCGTTGTGCTTTTGTCAACGCATGTGCCGCTGGCCGAAGCGATTCGACTGGTCAGGAAGGATCGCATCGAGAAAACGATCCGGTTAGCCGAGCGCGAGCTTCACCGTTGGGGAATTGAACGGCCACGAATCGCTGTCGCCGCGTTGAACCCGCACGGCGCCGAAGGTGGTTTGTTCGGAATTGAAGAAGTTTCGGAGATGGCCCCAGCGATCGAGGCATGTCGAATCGCCGACGGCATCAATGTGCGTGGGCCGTTCTCAGCCGACACGGTTTATCTGCGGGCATCGCGGGGTGAGTTCGACGCGGTCATCGCGTGCTATCATGACCAGGCGATGATTCCAGTGAAGTGTTTGTCGTTCGGCGAGGCCGTCAACGTGACGCTGGGCTTGCCATTTATTCGCACCTCAGTCGATCATGGAACGGCGTTCGACATCGCGGGCAAGGGCCTGGCTGAACATTCGAGCATGGTTGCGGCGATAAAGCTTGCCGCCGAGCTATCATTGAAATCCGGCGAGTCAAGCCGAGCAGTCGAAGCAGCCTAGAAATCAACGTGTCGCGGCCGCGTCCGTCGGTTTCGTTTATCAACACAGTGAGCACACCAGACAAAACCTCCAAAGGACGAATCCTGGTTGCGGACGATGACCCGGCCATCCTGCGGCTGGTCAGCGCCATCGTGGAGAAAGAAGGTTTTTCTGTGGTTGCCGCGCGTGATGGTCGTGAAGCTTACAAAACCCTGCAGTCTGATGCCGATTTTACGGCTGCCGTTTTGGATGTCGTGATGCCGCACATCACTGGGCCTGAGTTGGTCCGCCACATGCGCACCGAAAAAAGATTCATGCGGATTCCGGTGATGATGATGACCGCGGAACAGGATCCGAAACTTTCTTCCGACAGCTTTGCCGCGGGCGCGATTGTGTTTCTGCCAAAACCGTTCACGACGACGCAGCTTCAGACGATGCTGCGGATGCTGGTCAGCAAGGCCGGTAAGTAAATGCGCGCCGCTGCGTAATTAAAGAGTCCAGGGGCGGGCTGAGGCCCGCTTTTGCATTTAAGGAGATGGATTCATGTTTAGCAAACGCAATCTCATCGTTGTGCTCTGCGCGATCTTTGCGGCCGGAACGTCTTTGATGGTCACAGGCACCCGCGCCGCAGGTGATCTGTCGCCAAAGGAGGCACGCAAACTAATCGCGCACCTTGCGGGAATTCAGCTCCCGTCGGACGCGGTGCGCGTGAAGAGCATATCTTCATTCGGCAACTCTGCCGTCGTTGTGGCGCAGGTCGAAACTGCATTTCGTTTGGTGAATGAGAATGACAAATGGCGCGTGACTGAGGTTCGCACGGGCGACCGGCGTTGGGAAGATATCGATCTACTCGTACGGGCAGTGAATGCGGAAAAAGCGGCTCGGGTGCACGCCGAGCTGGAGACGATCGCGACGGCGCTGGAATCTTTCAAGCGGGAGCGTGGGTCGTATATTGAAGCGAAAAGTGAAGCCACCGTCATTGATTTCCTGAATCCACGTTATCTGGCTCGTGTCATTCGCGTCGATCCATGGCACCAGCCTTACGAATACGAAGGCACGCGAACCTCGTACGTCTTGCGTTCCGCTGGCCCCGATGGAAAGCCAAACACAGCCGACGATATCACCTTGAGTGGCCCCAGTCGCTAATTTTCACCCGGATGACGGCCGTTCCGAGCGGCCTTATTTTCGCCTTAAAAGAACAAAAGTCTTGACGCAGTTTTCGCACGGATGCTAGGGTCAAACCAGCGGTCTTGCCCGCTGCACATTTCTAGTTCTGCCGAACCGGAGCGCCACTCGTGATACCTGGAAGTAAGCTGCTGCTCGCCGACGATTCCGCTGCCATTCGAAAAGTTATCGACCTCACGTTCACGGACGAAGGCATGCAGGTAACCACGGTGGGCGATGGCCAGGACGCACTGGAAGAGTTGAACCAGTCTAAGCCCGACGTCGTCCTCGCTGATATTTACATGCCGGGTATCGATGGCTACGAACTTTGCAAGTTCATTAAACAGAGCGAGCGATTCCGTGGCGTGCCAGTCATGCTTCTGGTCGGCTCGTTCGAACCCTTTGATGAAGCAGAGGCCAAGCGCGCCGGTGCAGATGATGTCGTGACAAAACCATTCCAATCAATTCGTGATCTTGTGAGTCGTGTTGGCTCTTTGGTGAGCCATAAAGATGTCGCTCCCTCAGACGATGCTCAGAATGCTTCTGTGCCTGGGATTAATCAGTCGCAAGCGGAAGCGGTGGCTGGCGAAGAGTCCGAAGTGACTGCGGCCGCCAGTGATGAGATCTCTCCGGCACACGAAGCAGAAACCGCAGAGCCGTCGACAAACGTTTTTGTCGAGGCACCGGCGATGGAGACTGTAGAAGCGACCGTCGCGCAGGAACACACGTGTCCCGCTGACATCGAACTTCAAACGGCCGACACAAGGGAGTTGGAGCCGATTACCGAATTTAGTACCGTGGAAGCTGAAGCAGAGTTCTGCGATACGATCGAGGTGGAAGTTGTGCAGGAGTTCGAAAGCGCCGAGCCAGCGGCGGATGATTTAAGTCAGGACGGCGGGCCAGTCATAGAATCTCAGCCCGTCGAAGCTGTATCAGGTTTTGACGAAGATGGCGTGTTGGATTTGGGCAACATCGACAGCTTTGCCAGCGCGATAGTCGAAGGTGATTTCGAGCTGGAGATTGATGTGGCGCCGGTCGAATTTTCACGCCACGCGACAACGGTAGCTGAGTCGTCGCGGGATTCAGCTGAAACCGACGCGCAGCGTTCGGGCGAATCGCCGGGGGCGCAGGTCGAAGAGACTCATAACTGGACGCCTGTTTCATCGAGCCAACCGCCGACTGCTGAACTGGAGTCAGCGGTTGATGAACAGAGTTCGAGTCAAGTGGGCGCGGGCGAACTTTCACCGGCGGCAATTGAGGCCATTTCGCGGCGTGTCGTCGAGCAGCTTTCTGACAAGGTTGTTCGTGAAATCGCGTGGGAAGTCGTGCCTGAATTATCAGAGCTGCTGATAAAGAAACGTCTCGAGCGTCGCGAGTAGTAGTCAAGACAACTAGTTGATTCAGAGGCGGG
>DASYTZ010000220.1:0-5042 GCA_036001745.1 Pyrinomonadaceae bacterium | reverse complement strand
GAAGAAAGAGGTTTGGTTTGCAGACCGAACACTTGCGGATTCTCGCCGATGATCGCGGCGGCGAAAAAGCGCGGCACGTAGTAGACGTTTTCGTTCTGAAAAGTCGGATCCAGTTTCGCGCCTTGCTCAGTCAAGACGCAGATGCTGCAACTGCGATTCTCGTTACTCACCAGCGTTGCCAAATCCTGTTCGACTTGCCCCCCGCCGCGATTGTATGCGAGTAAGGCGAGCGCTTCTTTCATTGGGTCGTCTTTGAATTGCTTCATGCCCGCGGCGATGTAACGCGCGGCGGCGTCCGCCGATTTTTCGACGTCGAGAAGATCGGCGGTGCTGAGGCCGAAATGCTCACCAGTAGCCGGCAGAAACTGAAACATGCCCAACGCGCCGACCTCATTCGGTGTTTGCAGGTTCACGTATCCCGACTCAATCGCCGGTATGTAGAGACCAATTAACGGCGAGACATCGCGCGCTTTGAAAATGCGAATCAAGGCCGGCGCTTGCGTCTGCCCGCGCTCAAAAATGAAGCGCGCGTCGCCGCTCCCCGATTGGGCACCGCGATTGTTCCCCATGTGCCGGACATACCAGTCAACCTGCTTTTGGATCGCGGTTTCAAATGCCGGAGTGAATTGATAATCGTTTCCCGACATTTCGTGCGCTAGCAGCCGCGCCCGCTCAGAAACGAATGCAGCCCGTTCCGCCTGAGTCATCTTTTGGTAGGCGCCGTTTGATTGACCGTTCGATGTAAACAAGGTCGGCGTGATCGCCAGGCAAGTCGTGGTTATGACAAGCAGCAAAACAAATTTTCGAAATTTCATTTCGGCTCTCCCTCGGGTCTCAATTCAAGAACGTTCTCACTTTCATAAGCGAGATGAACAGCCCCAAACTGTTCATCGTCACGCACAAGCCAAATCCGGAAGCGAGAAATCGCTGCCAAAGTGTTCACGTGCACGCAAGAAAGATTTCAATCCAGGACAGGCGATTGCGATCCAATAATGATGATAAGATCTGGCGCGTTAAAATCGAGTTCAATCGATGATGAGTCTGGCGACATCTGAGTTAACGGAGCTGCTCTCTGATTGGAAGCACGGCGATCCCGCGGCGCTGCAAAAATTGACTCCTTTGATTTATGACGAGTTGCGCCGCATTGCGCATCGCTACGCCTCACGTGAACGCAACGGGCATACGTTGCAGACGACCGCACTGGTCAACGAAGCGTACCTGCGCCTGGCCGGCAGCGACAGTCCTGATTGGCAAAACCGTTCCCATTTTTTTGCCGTCACGGCGCAGATCATGCGGCACATTCTGATCGATCACGCGCGGCAACGGCGGTACGTCAAACACGGCGGCGAAATGCAGCAGGTCCCACTTGATGAAGCTCTGTCGATGACCCACGAACGGGCCGCGGAATTAGTGGCGCTTAATGAGGCACTGGAAGAACTGAAGACACTCGACGCGCGCAAAGCCGAGGTTGTCGAGCTTCGCTATTTTGGCGGTTTGAGTTTGACTGAGACGGCCGAGGCGTTGTCGGTTTCGCTAATGACGGTGCGGCGCGACTGGCGCGCGGCCAAGGCCTGGCTGTTTCGGAAAATAAAGAATGACTCCTGAACGTTGGCAAGAGGTTGAGGCGGTTTTGCAGGCGGCGCTCGATCTGCCTGCGACTGAGCGTGGCGCGCTCCTGGCGGAAACTTGTTCCGAAGATCCGGATTTGCAACGCGAGGCGATATCTTTGCTCCAGGCCCACGATGCCGCCGGCGATTTCCTGGAACAGTCAGCCCTCGAACAAGACGCACAGGTTCTCCTGGGCGACGATCGGATTGCGGCCATCGCTCGTGAGATTGGGCCTTACAAAATAATCGAGCAACTGGGCCGTGGCGGCATGGGGGAAGTTTACTTAGCCAGGGATCAGCGACTCGATCGCCCGGTCGCTTTGAAGATCCTTCCTGCTTACTTTGTTTTCGACGCGGAGCGTCTGCGTCGTTTTCAGATCGAAGCGCGCGCCGCGTCGGGGCTGAATCACTCAAACATTCTGACCATTTACGAAGTCGGGGAAAGCGACGGCGTGCATTTTATTGCCACGGAATTTATCGACGGCAAAACGATTCGCGAACTGATTCGGGCGGAGCGTTTGACGCTCGGCGAGCTTATCGAAATCGCCATTCAATTGGTTTCAGGTTTGTCGGCCGCGCATGCCGCGGGCATTGTTCATCGCGACATCAAGCCTGAAAACGTCATGCGTCGCCACGATGGCGTGGTGAGAATTCTCGACTTTGGAATTGCCAAATTGGTTGAGGCGCCCACGTCGGAAATGGCGACCGAAGTTGGTGCGCTGCTGGGCACGCCCGCGTATGTCTCGCCCGAGCAGGTGCGCGGCCAAGTGGTCGATGAGCGCACGGACATTTGGAGCTGCGGGGTTGTGCTCTATGAAATGCTGACCGGGCAGAGACCATTTGCCGGTGACACGAATGCCGACACGATCGTCACGATCCTCGAGCGGCCACCGGCACAAATTTTCCCCGGCGATGGCAGGTCGCGGGCCTTGCGGCTGATTCAATCAATCACTGGAAAGGCGCTGCGCAAAGACCGGAGCGAAAGATATCAAACAGCCGCGGAGATGCTCGATGATTTACGGAGCGTCAAGCGGCAACTGGAGTTCGACAAAAAGTTAGTTGGCGCACAAACCCGCGTTGCGGAAATCCCAGCGCTCGTTAGCGCGCAGATCTCGCGTTCGCAGCAACGCCGGCTGACGATCGCAAGCATTGCGGCACTGGCGGTAATGCTTCTCTTCGCCGGATTCCTGTTCCGGCGATCAATTCTAAGCAGAACCGATGCGCCGGCGCCCGCAACCAGGATCTACACGCAGATGAGCGAAGCTGAACAACTTGGTTTTGTTAGCGAGCAGGAGCAGCGCATCGCCGCGATGATGGGCGAGCGCCCGGTGAAGTTGAACGATGAAGCCCTACGCGCGATTAAGACACGGGTTGATCGGTACGTTGCGCCGCCACGGCCCGGGGGCGATAGTTTGCCGGTCATCTACGGTCGCGCGGCGCCCTACGTTCCGGTGATTTCCAAGGCTTTTTCAGCTCGCCGGATTCCGCTCGTGATCGGAATTTACTTGCCAATGATCGAGTCAGCTTACAAACCTTGCTACGAAAACAGCATCGGTGCGAAAGGCTTGTTTCAATTCTTGCCGGAGACAGCGCAGCAGTACGGCGTCGCGCGCAAAGATATGTGCGACGTGAACAAGATGGCGCCGGCGGCCGCGCACTACATCGCTGATCGCATGGCCGAACTCGGTGACGATTCGCAGAGCATGACGCTAGTGCTGCTTAGCTACAATCGTGGTGCCGACTCAGTGTTGGATGCTTTGCGGATGTTGCGCGAGACAGACGTCAACTACGAAAGAAACTTCTGGACGTTGTTTGCCAATCGCGACAAGCTGGATGAGACCTTTCGTCAGGAAAGCGCGTACTACGTGCCTGCGTTTTTTGCCGCCGCGATTATCGGCGAGAATCCTCAGGCTTTCGGGCTCAACATACCGCCGCTGTCGAGTCAGTCAAATGGGGCAGTAGCCCGACCGTGAGAGAGGGCGCCGTCAGGTTCACTACGCCCTCCCTCACGGTCGGGCTACTGCCCCGCGAGACTACTTCCGGTCCTTAAATTCATCATTCAGCATCGTGTGACGGCTGGTGAGCGGAAGTTGCCGACCGTTGATGAACAAAAACTTGATGTTCGTGCGCGCTTCGAGCAGGTCACCGTCCGCAATCACGATGTTCGCCAGCTTGCCCGGTTCAATCGAACCGAGACGATCCGCAACGCCGAGAATCTCAGCCGGATACAACGTAACGGACTTAAGCGCTTCAGGCTTCGGCAATCCAAACGCCGCGGCCATGCCTGCCTGGAAGGGCAAATCGCGAACGTGCGCGCCTGCGTCGCCCGTGGAAATGCAGAAGCGCACACCAGCCGCCTGCAGCTTCGCGGCGTTCTCGTACATTGAGTCATACGCGTCGTCTTCGCGCAGCGGCAAATTCAAAACACTGTCAAGAATCACCGGCACGTTCTTCTCTTTCAAGAACGATGCGGCTTTCCAACCTTCGCTGGCGCCAATGATGATCGGCTTCAACTTCAACTCTTCAGCGAAGCGCACAACGGCGCGAATCTCCCGCTCGCGTTCAGCGCGAAAAATTACCGGCCGCTCGCCACGCGCGTACGGCACGAGGGAAGCGAGCTTTGGATCAGTCACAGGGCGAGGCACTGACTTCGGATCTTTTCGGTAAGCATCCTGCGCGCGCCCGTATGCCTCAGCGTCGCGAAAGATCTTCCGCAATTCTTCAATCCGGCGATCGCGCTGAGTGATTGCTTCCGGCGTGATATTCGGCGGCCCGCCAAAGCCGCCGCCACCGATGCGCGGAAACTCGATCATCAGTACTGCTTCAGGCACGAGCGCCATCTCGCGCGGGCTGCTGCCAAACAAGTTCAGGAACGCGCCCTGACCCGAAATGATCCCGCCGGACGGAAGCGACAGCGCATTCGTCACTCCGCCGACGCGCGTGACTGCAATGTGCGCGCTATGCGGATTCACGGACCAAACCGCGGCGATGTTTGGATTCATGTCTCCAAGCTCCTGCGTATCGACAGTACCGGGCGCGCCGGTCGGTACTTCGACGAGGCCCATGTTCGTGCCGAGATCGATCATGCCCGGATAGATTGTCAAACCGCGGCCATCAATTTCCTGCGCACCCGTGGGAGCAGAAACATTCGCGCCGACGGCAGCAATACGGCCACCGCTGATCACGAGCGTACCGTTCTCGATGTCGGCGCCGCTGACGGTTACGATGCGCGCATTGCGAATCACGTAAGTCGGCGCGGGTGTGTTAGTGAGTTGTGGATCGACGCGGTCGGTGTCTTGCGCGAACGCTGCACTGCTCCACAACAAAATAGCTCCAATGAGCACGACGAACGCAAACGTAATCCGAACTCCCTCTCCCTTTGAGAGAGGGTCGGGGTGCGGGGCGAAGCCAAGTACCGTATTTGCTTTCATCGCT
>DASYTZ010000219.1:0-5299 GCA_036001745.1 Pyrinomonadaceae bacterium | reverse complement strand
GTAGGATCCGCGGTTCGCGATGACGATGTTGTTGAATTGAGCCGGATCGGGAACGCGGCCCATCGTGCGCACCGTCAGCTCGCGCTTACCTTCTTCGACGCGACCGCCGGGCAACTCCATGTTCTGAAGTCGCACCGCGTTGGCCACGTCAGCCGCCGAAACGTTGTAGGCGCGCATCTTGTCCGTGTCGACCCAGACTTCGATTTCGCGCTGCCGGCCACCGACGATCTCCACGTTTCCGACGCCGCTGATTGGTTCGATCTGCCGCTTGATTTGCTTGTCCGCGATGTCGGTGACTTCACGCAAAGAACGCGGCGCCGACACGGCAATACGAAGCACCGGCGTTGCGTCGGTGTCGAGCTTCTGCACGATCGGAACTTCCGCCGTTTCCGGCAAGTCGTTGACGATCAGATCGACTTTGTTGCGCACTTCCTGCGCCGCCACGTCCGCGTTCTTATCGAGCAGGAACGTGATGAAGACCTGCGACACGCCTTCGACGGAAGTTGAACGCAGCTCGTCGATGCCGCTAATGGTGTTGACCGCGCCTTCGACTTTGTCGGTGATCTCGGTCTCGATCTCCTGCGGCGACGCCCCGGGATTCACGACCGTCACGGTAATCGTCGGCAGATCGATCTTTGGAAACAGATCGACGCCAAGCGAGCGGAAAGAAAACGCGCCCACGACCGTAATGCTCAGGATGAGCATCGTCGCGAACACCGGACGACGAACACAAATTTCAGCTAACTTTTGCATCGTTTTGGCCTTTGGTTTTTGGTCTTGGGTCTTTGATTTCTTCTTTAGCTGGGCTCTTGATCCGGGCGAAAGGCGAAGGCCAAAGACCCAAAACCAAAGACCTACTGTCTTACCGTTGCCCCATCGCTCAGTTGATCCACATTACTCGTCGCGACGACTTCATCCGCGGCAACGCCACTTACGATCTCGGTCAGATCGCCTTCGGCTTGACCCGATTGCACGAGCCGTTGTTCAGCACGTCCGTTTTTGATCACGAACACATAGGTCGCGCCGGAAATCTGTCTCAGCGCACGTTGCGGCACCAGCACGGCCGGCTCGCTCTGCGGCAGCAGAATTCGCACCGTCGCAAATTGCCCGGGCTTCAATTCGCCATTCGGATTTTCAACTTCAGCTTCGACGGTCAGCGTGCGCGATGTTGCGCTGACGCTCGGCGAAACGCGCGCGATGTGGCCGGCAAAGCTGCGATCGGTGTATGCAGCGACCGCCACCGAAACGCTTTCGCCGACGTGAACTCGCGGAATCGCCTGCTCCGGGATGTCTATGCGCACGCGCAGCGGATTCAGATTGACGATGGTCGCCACCTTTGACGTCGGTGAAACGTATTCGCCGATATCAGCCGTGCGATCCGAGACGTAGCCGGAAATCGGCGCCGTGACGACGCTGTAATTCAGGTTGCGTTTCGCCAGCGCCAGTTGTGTCTGTGCTGCATCAACGACACCTTGCGCATTGGCCACGGCGGCATAATTTTGTTGCGCCTGGTGAATTGCCACTTCGTATAGCTCACGCAACTGATCGCGCTGCGATCGCTGCTGGTCGTAAGCCGCGCGTGAAATGTCGCCCGACTCGATCAGCTTTTCGTAACGCCGCAAATTCTTTTCGGCCAAATCCAAAGCGGCACGCGCCGCCGCGACTTCGGGAACATTTTCGGGATTGAACTTCTGTCCCGGGCGCAACCCGATCTTCGCTTCATTCTGTCGCAGCGTGGCTTTCGCCTGATCAAGCTGCGCCTGGGCCTGCTGCACGCGTATGCGCAGGTCGGCATCGTCAAGCTTGACGATCATTTGTCCGCGGCGAACGTAGCTGCCCATGTCCACACCGACCGCCGCAATTTTTCCGGACGTTTCCGGCATCACATCGGTCTGTTCATTCGCGGAAAAGCTGCCAGTCGCTTCGAAATAGCGCGGCAACTGACGGAGGATCGCCGCCGTCGTCGCAACGTCGATTACCGCCGGCGTGGCTGTTGCGTTGGCGTTCGGCGCGCCTTTCGAGCGATTGCACGCGACGTTGACCGCAACGTTCGCGATTAGCACTGCCAGCAGAAGCAGGCTCAGGAGTTTGCGAAGGCTCATTTGTTCTTTCTCTTTTTCTGTCCGTTTGTTCTTCCGGCTTTCTTAATTCCGCGAAGCAGAATGTTCGTGAACTCGCGCGCGGCGGTTTCGTTTGAGATACGAACAAGTTTCCGCTGCCGGTCCCACAAATTGTTGTTGAGCGAATGGTGCACAACCATTCCAATGAACGCGCGCACAATCACCGGCGGCGAAATGTCCACCATCGCCCCGTCGCGCTGTCGTTGCCGGATGTACGCGCCCAAAGACTGGTAAACGCGCCGCACAAACTTTTCCCAGAACATCTGTGCGAGCTCGTGCTCTTCCAGCGCCGAGTGCAACAGCAATCTTTGAAATTCGGGATCGCCTTCGTGTTGCTTGAAGGCATGCAGAGCGATGCCTTCAAAGACGGCGCGGTCGTCCTTTCGGGCCATCGCTTCGGCCACCAGCTTGGCTGGATCCATCTCGTCATGGAGGCAGGCTTTGTGATCGAGAATCGCGCTGTAGAGCTCGCTTTTCGTGGCAAAGTGGCGGAAAACCATGGCTTCTGAAACGCCTGCCGCCAGCGCGATCTCTTTTGTCGTCGTGCCGCGAAAGCCGCGCTGCGAAAACAGGCGCATCGCCACGCGCAGGATTTGCAAACGGCGGTTTTCGCCCGTCATGCGCGCGACATTGGACCCAGCGCAATTGCCGGTTGCGATTATCGTTCGTACCCGTGGTTTGACCAAAGTAAGTACTCACTTACCACCGAGAGAGAGTCTCTGTCAAGCGACTAGCCCGAACATCCGGCTAGCCTGTGGCGATATTGTTCAGATCTGAACTGAATACAATCGCAGAAGAAACCGATCAACCAGCCCGCATCGCGGGCGGCAGACTTTAGCCCAGGGCAAGCGGAGCGAAGCGATGCGCGGCCCTGGGTCTGACAGAAACAATGAATTTTTTAGCCCGCTTTAGCGGGCGGCAGATGATCGATCGCCCAAAATCTATCGCCCGCTAAAGCGGGCTGCGTTCTTCTTGAATGATGTTAACCCAGGGTTACGCTCGCTCCGCTCGCTCACCCTGGGCTAAAGTCTGCCGTCCGCTACGCGGACTCGTTGCCGCATTGTTTTGGGATCGCTGAATCTAGCTCGCGAGACTACAAGCTTGGATAACGGATACTAATATCGCGGCAGCAGATTGAGAATGTTCAACGCGAGGGCGAGCTGATTCTGCACTTCCTGTGGCGCGCAACGATAACCGGCGCGGAAAACCAGCAATTGATTGTTGCCGGCATCGACGCAAGTCCCTTGGTAGGTTTCGAAAAATGCGAGCAGCGAGTCGTTGAAGGCCTGGCGAATTGCGGGCTCGTCCTGACCGCGCAGCAAATAATGCTTTGAAAACTCAGGCCGCTGGCCAAAATCGATGTCCTGATATCCTAACGCGGTCAGAAGTTTTGTGAAGAAGCCTTCGGGTCGCAGTGAAAAGTACGGGACGCGCAGATTTCCAGGCTCGAGGTAGGTCACCGTTTGATAATGAGTCTGGCGGTTCTTGCCGGAGCCCGTCACGTAAACGTAATCGAACACCGCCGCCTTCACGCCGTTGGCTTCGCCGTACATGAAATTCTTGATTTGCTTGCTCTGTCCGTGCGTAAACAGCGTGAAGCGATCGAGTCCGGCGATCATGTTCATCGGCGCGACTTCCGCGAAGTTCCAAGCTAACTGACTTGCGATCGCCTGCATGAACTGAGTGCGTTCGCGCTCTTTTTTTCGCTGATAGAAGAAAACAAACGCGAAGATGAAAATGAATACGACGAAGAAAAGAATTGGCGCGAGAATCGGCAGGAATTCCATGATTAGACAGTGACGGCTTCGCGGTATTCACCCCAGACCGTGCGCAGGCGATTGCTGATTTCGCCGACGGTGACGAACGCTTCGACGCAGTCGAGGATGCGCGGCAGGACGTTTTCAGTTCCGCGCGCCGCTTCTTCCAGTTTGACGAGAGCGGTTTCTGTCGCGATTGCGTCACGACGCGCGCGCACCGAGCGAACTCGTTCGATTTGATCTTTCTCCATTTCCGGATCCACGCGTAACGTTTTCAAAGGACGCTCTTCTTCGCTTTGAAAGCGATTAACGCCGACGACTATCGCGTCGCCTGTCTCAATTGCCCGCTGATATTCATAAGCCGAATTTTGAATTTCGCGCTGAATGTAGCCGGTTTCGATCGCGTGAAGAGTCCCACCAATTGCGTCAATCTTGTCGAGATAATCGACGACGCGCCGCTCGATTTCCGTCGTCAGCTCTTCAATCGCGTACGAGCCCGCCACCGGATCGACTGTATCCGCGACACCTGATTCGTAAGCGATCACCTGCTGCGTGCGCAACGCGAGGCGCGCGGCATCTTGCGTCGGCAGCGCCAGCGCTTCGTCCATCGCATTCGTGTGCAAGGACTGCGTGCCGCCGAGCACCGCGGCCAACGCCTGCACGGCGGTGCGCACGACGTTCACTTCCGGCTGTTGCGCGGTCAGCGTCGAACCGGCGGTCTGCGTATGAAAACGCATCATCAACGAGCGCGGGTCGCGCGCGTGAAAACGTTCGCGCATGATGCGCGCCCACAGGCGGCGCGCGGCGCGGAACTTCGCAATCTCTTCGAGCAGATTGTTGTGCGCGTTGAAGAAAAACGAAATCTGTGGCGCGAACTCATCGATTTCGAGACCCGCTTTCAGTGCGGCTTCGATGTAGGCGATTGCGTCAGCGAAGGTGAACGCGACTTCCTGCACCGCCGTCGCGCCCGCTTCGCGAATGTGATAGCCGCTGATCGAGATCGTGTTCCAGTTCGGCACTTCGCGCGCGCAAAACGCGAACGTGTCGGTAATCAGGCGCAAGCTGGGTTCAGGCGGAAAAATGTATGTGCCGCGCGCAATGTACTCTTTCAGGATGTCGTTCTGAATCGTGCCGTCGACTTTTTCGACCGGCACGCCTTGCTTGCGCGCGACTGCCAGATAAAGACACAAGAGGATTGCCGCCGTCGCGTTGATCGTCATCGAGGTCGAGACTTCGTCAAGCGGAATTCCATCAAAAAGCCGCATCATGTCTTCGACGGAGTCGATCGCCACGCCGACTTTGCCAACTTCGCCGGCCGCGAGTGGATCGTCTGAGTCCAAACCAATTTGCGTCGGCAAATCGAATGCTACCGACAATCCCGTCGTGCCTTGTGACAGCAGATATTTGTAGCGCGCGTTCGAT
>DASYTZ010000218.1:0-6356 GCA_036001745.1 Pyrinomonadaceae bacterium | reverse complement strand
TATCCGCACTGTTGGCGTTGCAAGAACCCGGTCATCTTTCGCGCGACGCCGCAGTGGTTTATCGCCATGGACGAAGGCGGAGACCCGACCGTTAGGGAGGGTGCCGAAACCTTGCGAGCCATGTCCCTTCGCGAAGTCAACGAACGCGTTCGTTGGATTCCGGGATGGGGCAGGGATCGCATGCGCAACATGCTAATCGCGCGGCCTGACTGGTGCGTGTCGCGCCAGCGCGTCTGGGGCGTCCCGATCCCTGCGTTCTATTGCGCCAAATGCCAACACGTCGTTGCTGACGCGAATGTCATCCGACACGTTGCTGACATCTTCGAGAAAGAATCGGCCGACGCGTGGTACAAACGCGAAGCCAGCGAGCTGCTCCCGGAGAATTTCGCATGCGAGAAATGCGGTGCGACCGAGTTCACCAAAGAAACCGATATTCTGGACGTTTGGTTCGACAGCGGCTCGTCGTCGATCGCCGTGCTCGAGAATCGCGAGAGCCTGCGCTGGCCGGCGGATGTTTACATCGAAGGCGGCGATCAATTCCGCGGCTGGTTCAATTCGTCTCTGATGGTTGGACTCGCGGTGCACGATCGCGCGCCGTATGATGCAGTGCTTTGCCACGGGTGGACGCTCGATGCTCAAGGCAAGGCGATGCACAAGTCGCTTGGCAACGCGGTTTCACCAGACGAAGTAATTCCCAAACTAGGTGCGGAAATTCTGCGCCTGTGGTGCGTCTCTTCCGATTACATGGAAGACATGCGTTGCTCGGATGAAATCCTCCAGCGCGTGACGGATGGCTATCGCAAACTGCGCAACACGGCGCGGTTCGCGCTGGGAAATCTTTATGGCTTCGATCCAGCGCGAGACAGCGTGGACGAGCACGAGATGCTGGAAATCGATCGGTGGGCGCTTGCCGAACTCGATTCCGCGATTGCCGATGTCCGCGAAGCCTATGAGAATTACGATTTTCACGGCGTCTACCAAAGGCTCCACCAGTTTTGCACGGTCACGCTTTCGGCGCGCTACTTCGACATCATCAAAGATCGCTTGTACACCTTCGCGCCGAAGAACAATGCGCGCCGTTCCGCACAGACGGTTCTTTACAGAATTGCCGACGGTCTGGCGCGAATGCTGGCGACAATTCTCGTGTTCACGGCGGATGAAGTTTGGGAAAACTTGCCGGCTGACGAACGCGAGCCGCGCGCGCCTTCGGTGCACCTCGCGTTGTTGCCGAAGGCCAGTGGCTCGGACAATACGGAGTTGTTGACATCCTGGGCGCACTTGTTTGGATATCGTGATGCAGTGCTCGGCAAACTTGAAGAAGCGCGGATTGCGAAGGTGATCGGCAGCTCGCTGGAAGCACGCGTGGAAATCTCGGCCGGCAGCGAAGCTTACGGGAAGTTAAAGCAGCATGCCGATGACTTGCGTTACATCTTCATCGTTTCTGAAGTCGAGTTGCTCGCGCCAAACGCAGAGATGGACGCTGATGCCATCGAAGTCACTGTCGCGCGCGCACGTGGCGAAAAGTGCGAGCGTTGTTGGAACTATTCGACAAGGGTCGGCGAATCGTCGAAGTATCCAACAGTTTGTGAGCGCTGCGTCGAGGCATTGCAGGAGATCGAACTCAATTGAAATCCCGCATCGCATGGCGCATCGGCTACCTTATTTCCGCGTTCGGAATCTATCTCGTCGATCAATCGAGCAAGGCTTGGGCAGTGCGACGCCTGCGCTTCGGGGACGTCACCGTGATTCGCGGTGTACTCGATTTTGTTTACGCCGAGAATCGTGGCATCGCGTTCGGACAGTTGCAGGAAGGCGGCTCGTTCGGCCGCTGGTTCTTCGTCGTGTTGGCGGCCGTGGCCGCGCTGGCGGTGCTTTTTTATTTTTTCCGCACGCCGCGAAACGACGATCGAATCCTGGGAGCATCCGCGCTCCTGCTCGCGGGCATCTTAGGAAACTTGACGGATCGCGTGCGGCTCGGCTTCGTGATTGATTTCATTCTGTTGCACGCCGGCGAATATCACTGGCCAACGTTCAACGTTGCCGACGCGAGCATTACTTTCGGCGCGCTGTTGCTGGCTTACGATTTGGTTTTTGGAAGTCGAAAGCAAAAGCGCGAGCATTTGACCAAACAGAGCGCGACATAACAGCGATGACAACTGCCAACTGCTTACTGCTCACTGCTCACTGATTCATGTATCCAATTCTTTTTCGCATCGGCAGTTTTCCTGTCAACACCTACGGCGTATTCCTCGCGCTGGCTTTTCTTGCGGCGATCTTCGTAACGGTGAAACTGGCAGAGCGCGACGGTCTGCCGAAAGAGAAGATTTACGATCTGTGTCTGTGGCTGCTTCTGTCGTCGCTGGTCGGCTCGAAACTTCTGATGTTCTTCACCGAACCGGAATATCGCCAGAATCCAAAGTTGCTGTTTTCACTCGACTTTCTCAGGTCCGGAGGCGTGTTTTATGGCGGCTTGATCGGAGCAATCCTCGCTGCCTTTTTTCTAATGCGGCGTTGGAAGTTGCCGTGGTGGAAAACTGCCGACGCGTGCGCGCCGGGCATCGCGCTCGGAAATGTTTTAGGCCGGCAAGGGTGTTTCTCGGCCGGATGCTGCTGGGGCAAGCCGACAACGCTGCCGTGGGGTGTGCAATTCACGGAAGCCGGCCATGAGGTCACCGGTGTTCCAACCGGAGTTCATCTTCATCCGACGCAGCTTTACGAATCGTTTGCGATGCTACTCGTTTTCTTTTTTCTTCTGTGGCTGCACAAGAAAAAGAAATTCAGCGGCCAGGTGATTCTCGCCTACGCCATCATCTACGCGACCGTGCGTTTCCTGATCGAGTTTGTGCGCGACGATCCGCGCGGCGACATTCTGGGATTGACGACGCTGACCGGACTATCAACATCGCAATTGATTGGAATTGTCGTTGGAATTGGTGCGTTGATTCTGCTGGTCATTCGCTGGAGGCGTGCGAATGCTTCAAGGGTTGTCGCCGAAGTAGCTGCTAATCCGGCACGGATTTGAATGCAATGCACTCGCGGCTCTGCCGCAGCACAGGGCGGTAAGGCTCTGCCTTACTGTGCGACACCCCCCTTCCCATTAGCGAGGCTCTGCCTCGTATGCCTTTTCGGAGGCACAGCCTCAAAACAGAGAAGGCCACCTTCCCGGAAAGCCAGAGGCTTTCCGCACTGTGCGGCGGCAAAGCCGCAACTCTACTGACTCTTCCGCGCTGGCTACGACCCCGAACAATTGTTAAGATGTCCGGCTTTTTGCACGGATCAATAAATGAAACTTCGTGTCCTTTATCACGGTCATTGTTTTGACGGCGTGGCGTCCGCCGCCACGTTTACGCGTTTTTATCTCGAACGAGTTCACTCCGACGCCGAGGTTGCTTACGGCGGGTTGCTTCATCGGCCTGGCAATCTTCTATTCGACGCGTCGATGTTCGACGGCGACGAGAACGCGATTGTCGATTTCAAGTACTCGCCGTCTGAAAAATTGACCTGGTGGTTCGATCATCATCAGTCCGCGTTCCTGACTTCTGAAGACGAAGCGCATTTTCGTGCAGACACTTCGGGAAAGAAGTTTCTCGACCCGACGAAAAAGTCCTGCACGGAATTCATTGCCGACGTCGCGCAGGCGAAGTTCGGTTTCAATCCCGAGCCGCTGCGCGATCTGATTCACTGGGCGCATGTCATCGATGGCGCACTCTATGAATCAGCCGCGCAGTGCGTCGAACTGCAAGAGGCGGCGCTGCAACTCATGCAGGTAATCGAAAGCACGCCCGATGAAACGTTCATCGAGCAAATCATTTGCGACTTGACTTACAAATCGTTGCCCGAAGTCGCCACCAGCGATGAAGTGCAGCGGCGCTTTGCACCAATTCTGAAGCTGCATCGTGAGACGCTAGAAGCAATTAAGCGCAAAGCGCTTTGCGAAGGCGACGTCGTGCAATTCGATCTGGTGGACGAAGGCTTCGAAGGCTTCAACAAATTCATTCCTTACTACTTATTTCCCGAAGCAACCTACACAGTCGCGCTTACGCGCGCTCCGCAACGCACGAAAATCTCCGTCGGCTCAAATCCCTGGGCGCCCCGTCCACGTCGTCACAACATCGCGACGATTTGCGAACGATATGGCGGCGGTGGTCATGCGGTGGTCGGCGCCATTTCGTTTGCGCCGGATGAAGTTGAGAAGGCCCGGGCAGTGCTGCGCGAGATTGTCCAGGAACTACAAAGCGGCTAATAATAGTCGCCCATTTACCTGCGGGCAGGATGCCCGCGTACCGCACGCAGGGATGCGTGCGCTCCAAAAACATCATGTCATCACCTGCAACCAACATCGAATCTCTTCAGCAGGAAGGACGCGTCTTTCCGTCGCCACCGGAGTTTGCCGCTAACGCGCACATCAAATCGATGGAAGAATTGGAAGCGCTGCGCGCGGAAGCGGCGGCTGATCCGGAAAAGTTCTGGGCGCGATTCGCGGAGAGCGAGCTGCACTGGTTCAAAAAATGGGACAGCGTTTTGAAGTGGGAGCCGCCGCACGTGCAGTGGTTCGTCGGTGGAACGATCAATATCTCTTACAACTGTCTCGATCGGCATCTCACAACTTCGCGGCGTAACAAAGCCGCGCTGATTTGGGAAGGCGAGCCGGGCAATACGCGCACGCTCACCTATCAACAACTGCACACGGAAGTCTGCCGCTTTGCAAACGTCTTGAAAAAGATCGGAGTGCAGAAAGGTGACCGGGTCGCGCTTTACCTGCCGCTGATTCCCGAGCTGGCAATTTCCATGCTGGCGTGCGCGCGGATTGGCGCGACGCACTCGGTTGTGTTCGGTGGATTCTCGAGTTCGGCGCTTATCGATCGGATCAATGACGCGCAGTGCAACGCAGTCGTGACGGCAGATGGCGGTTGGCGACGTGGCAACGAGGTGAAGCTGAAAGCCGCAGTCGATGAAGCTTTGAAAGAGACACCGTCGGTGAAAAACTGCATCGTCGTCAAACGCACCGGCAGCAAGATTCACATGGAATCCGGCCGCGATCATTGGTGGCACGAGCTGATGGAAACGGTCGATGCGAATTGTGCCGCGGAAGAACTCGACAGCGAACATCCGCTGTTCATTCTTTATACGTCGGGCACGACCGGAAAACCGAAAGGCATTCTACACACGACGGCCGGCTACCTTCTGCAAGCTCATCTGACGACGAAATGGATCTTCGACGTCAAAGACGAAGACATTTACTGGTGCACCGCCGACATCGGCTGGGTGACGGGTCACAGCTACGTTGTCTATGGGCCGCTGTCGAACGGCACTACGGCGTTGATGTACGAAGGCGCGCCGAACTGGCCTGAGCCGGATCGCTTCTGGGACATCATCGAACGTCATCAGGTCAACACGCTCTACACCGCGCCGACGGCGATCAGAGCGTTCATCAAGTGGGGCGAGCAGTGGCCTTTGAAG
Source organism: Pyrinomonadaceae bacterium (assembly GCA_036001745.1). Classification (GTDB taxonomy): domain Bacteria; phylum Acidobacteriota; class Blastocatellia; order Pyrinomonadales; family Pyrinomonadaceae; genus UBA11740. The sequence continues at coordinate 896 of DASYTZ010000218.1, read as the reverse complement.
CACGATCTGTCTTCGCTTCGTCTGCTCGGAACGGTCGGCGAACCAATTAATCCCGAAGCGTGGATGTGGTACCACCGCATCATCGGCAAAGAGCGTTGCCCGATTGTTGATACGTGGTGGCAGACAGAGACGGGCGCGATCATGATTACGCCTTTGCCGGGCGCGACGCCGACGAAACCCGGTTCAGGCACGAAGCCTTTTCCCGGAATTGATGCTGACGTGATGACGAGGGACGGCAAATCCGTAGGCCCAAACGAGGGAGGATACCTGGTCGTTAAGAAACCGTGGCCGGCGATGCTGCGCACCATTTACGGCGACGACGAGCGTTATCAGCAGCAATACTGGTCGCAAATTCCTGGCGTTTATTTCGCCGGTGACGGCGCGCGTAAAGATCAGGACGGCTACTTCTGGATCATGGGCCGCATCGACGACGTGATTAATGTCGCGGGGCACCGGCTGGGAACCGCGGAGATCGAAAGCGCGCTCGTCTCGCACGAAGCCGTCGCGGAAGCCGCCGTCGTCGCGAAGCCCGACGATCTGAAAGGTTCAGCCATCGTCGCGTTCGTTACGCTCGAAGGTGGCCGCATCCCTTCCGATCCTTTAAGAGAAGAACTGCGTCAGCACGTCGCGAAAGAGATCGGCGCGCTCGCGCGACCGGACGATCTGCGTTTTGCTGATGCGTTGCCAAAGACGCGCTCAGGGAAGATCATGCGGCGGCTGCTGCGCGAGATTGCCACGAGCGGCTCAGTCGCGGGTGACGTTACGACTCTCGAAGACTTTTCAGTGCTGGAAAAGTTGCGAAGCGAAGAAGAGTAGCGCAAGTTGTTAACTTGCGTGCCGGCGCATCCTGGCAGCCTTCGACATAACCGCAAGATAGCATCTTGCGCTACGAAATC
>DASYTZ010000217.1:0-4963 GCA_036001745.1 Pyrinomonadaceae bacterium | reverse complement strand
CCGGGTTTTGAAGAGAAGGCCGCCGACATTCCCGCCACAGTAGAAATCACCGGCGAGCAAATCAGCGGCAACAACGCGACCGTGTTCGTGAAAGTGCCCGTCAACGAAAGTACGCCGCAAGTCACTTCGCAGCCGCTTAATCTGGTGAAGTCCGACCGCGACTGGATCATCCTCTTCGGTTCCGAAGCTGATCAGGCGGAAATCAAAAAGGCCGGCCGACGCTATTTTCTCGACGCGCTAATTGAAGGACACGAAGCCGACGTTGAAGACTTTCTTAAGCGGTTGGTCGTCTGGGAAGGGATCTATGGCCAGCAACACGGTGGGTTGTACGTGGAGTTTCCGGCGCTAATCCAGGCGGGCATGTTTTCCAGTGATGTTATCGATCCGAAGCTGAGCGGCTACAACTATCACATCGCAGTTGCGAAAGACGGCAAGAGCTACGTAGTGACCGCCGAACCTGTTCGTCACGGACAGACGGGCAAACTCTCGTATTGGATGGATCAGAGCGGCCTGATCAAAAGCGCCGACAATGGCGGAAAACCATTGAAGCCTTAGGCGTGCCCTATCCAAACTGTTGAAACCTCTTTCGGTACGTCGTTCAGGAAATCATGATTAAGCGGAACCCCAGAAACCGAGTTGTGTCCTCGTTCTCGATCGCGGCCTTGCTGTGCGTATCTCTGACTTCACCCGCACGCGCACAGGAGATCGACCCGAACGACATCATCAGGGTGAACACTGACCTCGTCGTTCTGGACGCGCAGGTCATCAACAAAAAGAGCGGCAGCGTTTTTGGCGGTCTGCGAAAAGAGGACTTCGAGATTTACGAGGAGAACATCAAGCAGCAACTCGTCTATTTCAGCCAGGACCAATTGCCGCTGTCGGTTCTGCTGCTGCTGGACATTAGCCGCAGTGTCACGCCGATTATTGAAAAGGTCGGCGCGGGCGCGAACGATGCGCTACAGCGTCTGAAACCTGAAGATGAAGTCGCCGTCATGGCCTTCGCTGATTATCCGAAACTAATCCAACCGTTCACCAAGAACCGAACCACGGCGGCCCAGAAAATTACCGAAGCAAGCCAGACGTTCCTGGGTCACGGCACTTTCCTCAACGAAGCTTTGTACGAAGCTGCGCAGGAGATGAATAACGCCAGCAACCCGGCTAACCGGCGCGCAATTATCGTGGTGACTGACAACATAGCGCCGGCCAGTGGCAAGTACGGCGTGCGGACGGTGATGAGTGATCTGTTGGAGTCGGGGACCGTCGTCTATGGATTGATTGTCCGCGCCGCGATCGGGAAATTTTTCAACTTCATGAGTCTTGGCACCATTCACGGAGTCAACTCGTACTGCGAAGAAACAGGCGGCGAGGTCCTGGGCGCCGATCGCAAAGAAGTCGCTTCCCGTCTGGGTGAGATGTTCACGCGGCTGCGCACGCGCTACACCCTGGGCTATCGGCCGCCGGAAACAAATGAAGAAGGAGCCTTCCGCCGCGTTAAGGTGCAGTTGTCACCCGAGATTTTGAAAGTCAACAAGAAGCTGGTTGTGCGCGCGCGGCATGGCTATTATTTTCGCAAGAAGGCGAGGACGATCGGTGTTGTGCGGCTATTGTGCCAGCGCAGCTTCGACTGCGCGATCTACTTCCGGCGCCAGCTCTTCATCATAACCGACGAAGTGTTTGACCAACTGCCCCTGACGATTGATCACGAATGTTTGTGGAATGTTTTGATTTAAGCCGAGATATTGATCGACGAAATCATCGTCCGGAATCGCGAGCGGGAATTCTATACGAAATTCCTGCTTGAACGCCGGCACCTGATCGTAATCTTCCTCGCCGCCGACATTCAACCCAATGATTTCAAACCCTTGCGCTCCATATTTTTTATGAAGAGACACGAGGTGCGGCGTTTCGACGCGGCAGGGCCCGCACCACGTCGCATAAAAATCGAGCAACAGCACTTTCCCCTTATAGTCGGAGAGACTTGCACGTTGGCCATCCGGCAATTCCCAACCACCACCATAGCTGCTACTTGTGTTTACGGGAATACTTTTCTTCGGAGTACACGTCGGCAAGACGAATAGCACCGCCAAAATAAGCAACGCGGCAAGCAACTTAGTTGGATGGCTCTTCGTCATCGGTCTTTTCCGTATGAAGCTCAGCAGGCAAGCCCGTTGGGTTAATTTGCCGGCCCGGCACGCGATATGACTCGTCAGTCCAGCGACCGAAGTCGATCAGCTTGCAGCGTTCCGAGCAGAACGGCCGCCACGGATTGTCTTGCCACTCAACAGGCTTTTCACACGTCGGGCATTTGCGCACAGGCCAAACTTAGAAACAATTCATGCGGAAGTAAAGTGTGCGAGGCCGTTCGTCAAACTCGCTGCCGCGTAGCGGCCAAATGTTTATAGCTGTCAGCCTCGCTTCAATTCAGCGCGAAGCGAAATGTCACTTTCGCTTCGCGCTCGTGTTTTTGTGGGCCTGTGTTCTATAAACATTTCGTGCCTCCGGCACTATTTCGAGAACTCGCGTCTCAATCCTGGCGTAGAATATTCGGGAGCTAAACCGCCATGGCCGATTACAAGGAAAAACTTGACGACCTGCACCGCGCCGCTAAACGCAAAGCGCAGGAGTTAGATGAAAAGCTTGGCGTCAGCGGGATGGTCGAAGACACCGCGCGGGTTGCCGGTGACGCCGCCCGGCGGGGCGCGAAAACGATAGCCGACGGCGCCGAACAGTTGCGCACCGAAGCCGGTAGGTTGGCCGACGATCCGAAAGTGCGCGAGACCGCCCGCCGCGCCGCTGACGAAGCTAAACGTCGTGCGAAAGACGCAGGCCGCACGATTCGCGACGCAGCCGGCGACGCCGGCAAAATCATCCGCGACAGCGCCGGCCCTGCGGGCAAGAAAGCCGGGAAGGCATTCGACGACGCCGTCAGTTACGCGACGACTGCGACGAACCTTGCCGGCAAGGGTCTGCGCGCAACAAAAGCGTCGGCCGCGGCCACCGCGGGAATTCTGAAAGCGAAAGATTGGGTCAAAGAAAATCCGGGCAAGGCAGCCGCCGTTTCGTTCTCGTTGATTCTCGGCATTCGCGCGGGCGCAGCGTTCCCGGGCATCGACGCGATCCTTCTCGGTGCGCATCCGCACTGGCTGACGCATTCGGCGTTGCCGGTGTTGGGATTAAGGAAGCTTTACGACAAGTTTGACGAGTATTTGAAAAAGCAGGAAGCGCTAATTGCCGCAGGCCAACTTGACGAAGCCGAGCGCGAACGCGTCGAGTTTCAGCGCAAGGCCGCAAAGTACGTCGGCGCGCCCTTGCTCGGCGCGTTCAGTTGTGCAGCCGGCGCGGTGATGTTCGCGCAAATCGGATCACCCGGGGGCATTGTCGGCGCGCCGATAAGCTGGCTGCTCGGCGGCAATCCTTTTTTGGACGGAGTGTGGCTGTTCGCCAACGGCGTGATCTGCTTTCACCAGGGCTACAAATTTTTCATGATTGCGTTGGCCGATCAGGAAGAAGTGAATCGAGTGGTGAGAGAGATCAAGGCGCTCCTGCCGGCAACGACATCATAGTTAACGGCTACGCCGCTCACCGCCATCGATTAAGTAATCGTAATCGGGAACGGCAGGAAACAGAGCGCAAAAACAATCAGCGTAACGATTGCAACGATAGTGCGCGCAAAACCGAGCGGCTCCATCCGTTCCGGCTGCGGATGGCGCACGCGCAGCATGACGGCGAGCAGCGCGACGTAGACAAAGCCGCTCGGGCTGCCGTGACGAAACCACCCCAACACGGAAATAATCGCCATGCTGACGAACGCGACGTGACCAATCCACCAGTGTGCTCGTTTGCCGAAAACTGAAAACGTTCCGTGCCCGCCGTCGAGCTGGCCCACCGGCATCAGATTCAGCGCCGTGACGAGCGCGCCAAACCACGCGGCAAGATAAAATGAGTTCACGATGCCGTTGTCCAAATTGATCTTGAAAGTCCACGCGATCAAGCGAAACATCAGCGGGTCGTTGAAAGTTATCCCTGACGATCCCGGCGCAATGTCCTGATGCTTCAGCGTGAGCACCCCGGCGAAAGCAATCGGAAGCATCACGATGAAGCCTGCCAAGGGTCCGGCCAGACCAATGTCGAACAATGCGCGGCGCGATGGGACAACAGACTTCATTCTGATGAACGCGCCAAACGTTCCTGGAATCAAGAGTGGCGGCTGGGGAATGAAAAACGGCAACGTTGCATCGACTCCGTAGTAGCGACAAAAAAGGTAATGACCGGACTCGTGCGAAACGAGAATCGCCAGCAAAGATCCTGAGAAGATCAAACCTTGAGCTAACACGGCAGGATTAGCGAAAGCATAGCGAAGCAACTCCAGCACGGCCTGCACGTAGTACCACGGAATCAACCAAAAGGCGCCGGCGAATCCACTTGTCCCCGGCGATGAAGCGCTACTGCCGCCACTCTCGGGAAGCGCCATCACGATGCCGCAGATCGTCGTAGTCGCGACCGTCACAATGAACAAAGCGATGTGCAAAGCCCATTGACGGCTGGTCGGTTTGCGAAATGCAGACGGGACGATCTCCGTCGTTTGAAAGTTCGGTGAAGATGTAGAATTGGTTGATTCCGACATTCGGCGTATGAGATTTCGTCCGGGCTAAGTCTTAGGCGTGATTAGACGCCCAAATGTTTATAGCTCAGGGACTGCCAAAAAATTCAGCCCGCCTAAGTGAAAGCCTCGCTTTCACTTAGGCGGGCAATCTTCTGATAATGATTCAGAACTATAAATATTTAGCGCCTAGCGGCGCAAAACGTAGTTCGTTCCATCGGTCTTCGGTTTCACACCCGCGGTTGAGGCGGCCAAATCACGTATCCGCCAGGCCTTCTTCGTGCGCCTGCAACTCCTTGCCCGGCTTGAAGCGTATCGTCTTGCCCGACGGAATCGCCACTTCTTCGCCCGTACGCGGGTTGC
>DASYTZ010000216.1:0-7226 GCA_036001745.1 Pyrinomonadaceae bacterium | reverse complement strand
TCCACCTACACGGAAAGACTCAATTCAAAGAAGCGTTTGAAGGCTGACGATCAGAAGGCCTACAAACAGCACGTGTCGAACGCGAAGAAGCGTCTGCGCACTGTCGAAGAGCAATTTCACATTTCGCCGGTCGAAGTGAAGCGCTCGCTTCAGAACATCGTCACCGGTGAGCAGCAGACGGGTCAGGCCAAACGTGAGTTGGTTGAAGCTAACTTGCGCCTGGTCGTGTCAATTGCAAAGAAGTATACCAATCGCGGCTTGCAGTTTCTGGATCTGATTCAGGAAGGCAATATCGGATTGATGAAGGCCGTGGACAAGTTCGAGTGGCGGCGCGGCTACAAGTTTTCAACCTATGCGACATGGTGGATTCGCCAGGCCATCACCCGCGCGATTGCCGATCAGGCACGCACGATCCGCATCCCGGTACACATGATCGAAACCATCAACAAGCTGATTCGCACTTCGCGCGCGCTGGTGCAGGAGCTTGGCCGCGAACCGACGAGCGAAGAGATCGCGAAGAAGATGGATATCCCGGTTTCAAAGGTGCGCAAGGTCCTGAAGATTGCCCAGGAACCGATCTCGCTCGAGACGCCGATTGGCGAAGAAGAAGATTCGCATCTCGGCGATTTCATCGAAGACAAATCGATCTTGAATCCGTCTGATGCTGTGGTCGCTTCGAACCTGCGAGAGATTACCGACGAAGTGCTCGCGACGCTGACGCCGCGTGAAGAAAAAGTTATCAAGATGCGGTTCGGGCTTGGCACGACCGGTTCAGAGCACACGCTGGAAGAGGTCGGCCAGCACTTTGCCGTCACACGCGAACGCATCCGGCAGATCGAAGCCAAGGCACTGCGCAAACTGCGGCATCCGTCGCGATCTCGGAAGCTGAAGGCTTTCCTGGAAACGGTTCAGCATAACTAGCAAAGCAGAGGTCAGATATCAGAAGTCAGAGGTCAGCAAAAGCCGAGCGCACTGACCTCTGATCTCTGACCTCTGATCTCTTTGTTTATGAAGAAGATTGTCGAAAGCTATCGTAGGAAGCTCGCCAGCGAAGACGGCTGGGTGCTGAAGCGCGGGAGCCAGTTGCGCATCGCACTCTGCTATCCGAATGTTTATTCGATTGGCATGGCGAACCTTGGCTTTCAGGCGATGTACGAACTGTTCAATAACATCCCTGAGGTTTCGTGCGAAAGAGTTTTCCTGCCGGACAGTATTGGCGCGTCGCAGCGCGATCGGGGCAGTAGCCCGACCGTCAGAAAGGGCGTGAAAGGAACAGGCGAAGACCTCCCCTACTTCAGGGCTTCCGACACCGAATTATCGCGCAATGGGTCGGGTTATGCTTACGCCCTCCCTCACGGTCGGGCTACTGCCCCGATCAACGAACTCGCGGAATATCAACGCACGGGAACCCCGCTTCTCTCGCTCGAATCACAAACTCCGGTACGCAACTTTGATGTAATCGCGTTTTCGATTTCGTTTGAGACTGACTACCTAAACATGGCGCGCATGCTGCAAATGAGCGGTGTGCCGGTTTGGGCCAGGGACAGAACTCAACGCGATCCGCTAATCGTCATGGGCGGCGCCGCCTCGTTTCTCAACCCCGAACCTATCGCCGACTTCACCGATGTGATTGGCGTCGGCGAAGGCGAGGTTCTCGGGCCGAAGCTTGTCGACGCAATCTTCGAAAATGATTCGAAGGAAGAATTGTTACTGGCGCTCGCCCGGCAAGGGCGCGGTTTTTACGTGCCGTCGCTTTATTTTGTCAGCTACAACGAAGACGACACGGTCGCTGCATACACGCCCACAGAAGCAGGCGTTCCGTCGCGCGTGGGCCGTGCGATCTCTGCAGAGAATCCGAAGGAGGGTAGTCTGCGCCGCGCGATTAGAAAGCAACAATTCGATATTGCCGCGCAACTGCGCCGTGAAGAAGTATTCGCACCATCGACGACGATTTTTGCGCCCCAGGCCGAGATGGGCGATCGATTCCTGATCGAAATTTCGCGAGGCTGTTCCCAAGGTTGTCGCTTCTGCTGGGCGGGTTACAACTACTGGCCGCCGCGCGTTGTGCCAGCGCGCGACATTCTCGCGAAAGCGAAGGCTTGGCGCGCAAAGACCGACAAAATTGGTTTGGTTTCAACCGCCGTCTGCGACCATCCCGAAATTAGTGAGATTCTGCACGGCCTGCGGGCTATGGATTATCGCATCTCGGTTTCTTCGCTCCGGCTTGATCAGATTTCCGATGAACTGCTCGACGCGCTGGTTGAATCTCGCGACCAGCAGATCGCCGTCGCGCCGGAAACCGGATCGGATCGCCTGCGTCGCGTGATCAACAAGAACCTGACCAACGATGAGATTGTGGACATCTGCGGTGCAGTTTTCGATCGCGGCATGCTGACGGTGAAACTCTACCTGATGGTTGGCTTACCGACCGAAACCGAAGAAGACCTCGCAGAAATGGTGAAGCTCGTCGAGCGCATCAAGGATCGCATGTTGGAAGCCGGCAAACGCTTCGGCCGCGCCGGTAAGATCATTCCCTCGCTTAACGGCTTTGTGCCCAAACCCAACACTCCGTTTCAGTGGGAAGCGATCTGCGACGAAAAGGAATTGAAACGACGGCTGAAGTTGGTCTGCAAACAACTCGCGCGTATTCCGAATGTAGAAGTCCGCGCGATGTCCGCGCGCATCGCCCACGAACAAGCGCTTTTCTCGTCCGGCGATCGTCGCATCGCGCCGGTGATCGAAGCGATGGCGCGTATGAACGGCGACCTCAACGCGGCGCTGCGCGAAACCGGAATCGATCCGGCGTTTCACACGAGCCGCGCGCGATCCCACGATGAAATTCTTTCGTGGGAGATTGTCGATTCCGGTCTGGGGCGCGAGTTCATGGAACGCGAACACGAACGATCGCACGAAGCTCGCTCAACTGCTCCCTGCCCTTCCGTCAATCAATGCACTCGCTGTGGAGTCTGCCCAACCACCTGGCTCGCAGAAGCTCCTCCTGCGCTCGTGCAATTGCAGGCGTTCGCTCCAGCGGCGCGGGCGACCGTCTAATTCCCTTTCGAATCCAATCGGTGTCACGCGCTTGCTACCGCAAGCGGTACCGCATCTACTTAGGCGTCAAAAACGTGGTGCTCTGCGCGGTGTAATCGAAATCGTAATTGTAAGTGAAGCCGGGAAATGAAATCGGACGGGTGAACTGCACGCGCACTTGGACGCGACCTTCTGTTTGTGAAGGTGTGATAATGGCATCTTCCGGAACGTGATATTCCGCTTTGCTTTTTGTGATCTGATCGGCGACCCACGCCGTGTCGTAGCCTTGTGCAGCCGCCAGATTCACCTTGTTCTGCATGGCGTCTTTGAAGTAGTAGGCATCGATGGCAACCGGAATGTACATATACGCGACGTAGCCGACGATCGCAACGACCGCAATGAAGACTATTAACTTCACGCGCGCGCTGCCTTTTTGACTTTGATGGCGAAGGAGTGATTCGGTATTCATAGGTTTTCAGTGACGACAGAGGGCTGCGGCAAGCGCCGCCCGCAGCATCCGCGTTTCGATTTGATTTGCGTCAACGATCCGGGGACGGCCGATCCTTTCGAGCAGTACCCACTTGAGTTTGCCTCGCACTGCTTTCTTGTCCACCGCCATAGCCTCGATGATCTGCGCCGTCGAGAGATCGTCAGCGCGCGGCAGCGGCCCGCAGAGCGTGACCGCCTTGCGCAACAATTCTAACTCGCGGGACGGGAGCATGCCTAGACTTTTCGAGATTTCCGCCGCCACAAGCATTCCATAACCCACCGCTTCGCCATGGCGAAAGCGCTGATAATTCGTAACCTTTTCCAGCGCATGCGCCGTCGTATGGCCGAAGTTGAGAATCCGTCGCGAGCGGCGGTCTGTGCGCGACACGTGCTCGCGTTCGTCGCCGGCCACGATTGAAGCTTTGAAGCGGCAGTGGGCGGCGATCGCGGCAGAGAACTGAGTAGCATAGACTTCAGTCTGTGATTTTATTCCCTGCGGCCACAGACTAAAGTCTATGCTACTGAGCAGCCGCACGGTCTGATCAAACAGCTTACGACTCCCTACGGCTCCCTGCTTCACCATTTCGCAGAAGCCTGAGGTTAGTTCACGTCGCGGAAGCGTTCGGAGAGTGTCGACATCGATCACGACCAGGCTAGGCTGATGAAACGCGCCGACGAGATTCTTTCCGGCCGGCAGATTGATTCCCGTCTTGCCACCGACCGAAGCATCAATCTGCGCGAGCAGCGTCGTAGGCGCCTGAACGAAAGAGACACCACGAAGATAAATCGCCGCGGCGAAACCGGCGAGATCTCCGACCACCCCGCCGCCGAGCGCGACCACGGCGTCGTTTCGTTGCAGGCCACTTTCGCTGAGAAACTCGACTGCGCGTTGTAGTGAACGAAACGACTTTTGCCGCTCACCGTCCCGCATCAGCCAATAGTTGACAGCGAATCCGGCGCGCCTCAGACTTTGGATCGCGCGCCTTCCGTACAGCTCAAAGACGGTTCTGTTTGTAATCAGCGCCGCTCTGCGCGCCTCTGGTCCGACCGATGCGCGAAGCTCTTCGCCGAGCGTTCTCAACAGACCCGCCCCGACCTTGATTTGGTAAGTCTGCGACCGCGCCGGCAGGCGGACTGGGATGGCTGGCATGACTAGACTCTATTACAGAATTGTTAGCCGGATCGAGCGGATAGACGGATGTAGTTGCGGCGCGGTCCACTGCCGCACCCTGGGTTGGCCCTCGAACGGCGTCAACAGCCATAATTGCGATGGAAACTCGCCGCAATTCATTCTTTCATTTTGTTGTTGTCTTTGAATCCCGAGTGCCCGACGTTAGATTACAGGGCTGCCCCATTGCCCGTGCGGCCCATGCCGAAGAGGTAAACATGATAACTCGCAACAATCTATGGTCTGCTCTGATCGTCATCGCTGCCGCGTTCATAATCGCGGCCAGTTCAACGCAAGCTCAAACCCGACGGCGCACGGCGCGCGTGTCTGGTCCGCCGACGCTCTCGTTGTCAGCCGATCCGAACGTCCTGCGCGTGTGCGAAGGCGAGCCGGCGAGCGTGCATCTCTTTGCCAACGCTTCGTCAGGCAGTGGCGCAGCGCTACGTTACCGATGGACCGTCGATGGCGGCCGGCTTTCAGGCAGCGGCGCAAATGCTGCATGGGACTTGGCAGGAGCCAGACCTGGTACGTACCACGCGGTCGCGGATGTCGATGAAGGCGACGAAAACTGCGCCGCATTCGCTTCGGTGACCATCGTTGTGACCGAGTGTCCGCCGCCGCCACCGCCGCCACCACCCAGTTGCCCAACCGTAACCGTGTCCTGTCCGGACTCAGCGACGGAAACTGCGCCAGTAACATTCACGGCAAACGTGAGCGGCGGCTCTTCGAACGTTACCCCAACCTACAACTGGACCGTTTCCGCAGGCCGCATAATGAGCGGTCAGGGAACAACCAGCATCACGGTTGACGCGGCTGGACTAGCAGGTCAAACGATTCGCGCAACTTTGGATGTGGGCGGCTACGGCATGCCGTGCCCGGCGAGCTGCACCGTGTCGATTCCGATTGAAGAGAAGTCGCGAAAATTTGACGAGTACTACGACATTGCCCGCAACGATGAGAAGGCGCGACTCGATAACTATGCGATCGAGCTCCAAGGCGCGCCCGGATCGCAGGGCTACATCATCGTGTATCCATCGCAAAAGGCGAAGGCTGGCGATGCCCAAGCGCGCGCAACGCGCATTTCGGATTATCTGATCAACTCGCGCGGTATAGACGCGAGCAGATTCACGGTCACCGTCGGCAAGGCGCGGGAAGGGTGGCTGACCGAACTGTGGATCGTTCCCCAGGGTGCGCCGCCACCTGTGCCCCAACGATAAGGTTCCTTCTGCTGAAGTGGTTTTCGGCGCGATTACCGACTTATCGGGAGTCGCGCCTTTTTTTGTGTGGTCAGTCGTCACTGCCTTGACTGATGAGCCCTCCCTATCAACCATCTCACGCGGACTGCCCATGTGGGGACCCCGGCTGGTCGGGCTACTGCCCCGAGCGCACGACGGGCATGTGAATCAAAGTATCCTTCTCGACGTAGACAACGAACCGTTTTCCCTGCGGCAGCACCGCATCCTCTCCGCGTTTGAAACCACTCATCAAAGCGAGCGGCGACGCGAACGGCGCAAGCAAGACACCGAATACGATTGTCTTCGTCGCTACTTCGGCGCCGTGACTCGTCCCGGTAAGCTCACTCGGCATTTCCGGATGAGCAGTTAACGGAACGCGGGTGAGATCGACGGCAACCACGTCTTGCATCGCCCAAACGAGTTTTCCTGCCCTGCCCCAGTGTCCGCCGCGCTTTGCTTTGACCACGCGAGCGGTGACCAGCGAATCTGATTCGATAACGGTAGTTCCGTCGACCTTCACTGGCACCAGGACCCGGAAGCTGAGGAAGTCGCCCTTTCGCATGTCGCGGGAATTGACTGTGTCAGCCGCTTCGATCTCGAGTGGCGTGCCGGCGGGAATAGTGAATTCGTGCGCAGCCGACTCCGCTCGATTGCTGCGATCCACTTCTGACACCTGGACGCGAATTCCTGCGGAGTCTGCGGGCGCGGGCGATTGGGCTAGCGCCGGTGTTTGTTGAAGAACAATCGTCAACAGTGCACTGAGCAGTGTTTTCACTCCGATCTCCTCCTGAACAAGCTCAACAGCCGGTCCATCGGGAGCAAACACAATGCCCAAAAGGGAGATGTCCTCGATCCCCGCCAACCTAGCGGCATGACGTATGCCTCGTTCAGGCCGCTACCCGAATACGTAAGAGAAAGACGAGTTCATTATGCAAACCAAGCTGATCGTTGCGGCCATGATGGCCGTCAGCTTTCTGGTCGTCGGGACCGGATTAGCATCAACCGCCGCCGCCCAAAGCTTGGCGCCCACAGAGCCGACGGACACGCGGATACCCAGGAACTCCAAAGTGTACATAAGGCCGACGAGCGGTTTCGAACAATATCTAGCCGCGGCGTTTCGGAAGAAGAGTGTGCCGCTGTTGATAGTCACTGAGCGCGACGCGGCCGATTTTGAGATCACGGTAACTCATGAAAAGACGGAGGCGAGTTGGGCGAGAATCTTCGTTTGGGGAATTCTTCAGCCATCAGCGGCAGCGAGCATTCAGATCGTCAATCTGAACACCAAAGTAGTGGTCTTTGCCGAT
>DASYTZ010000215.1:0-6778 GCA_036001745.1 Pyrinomonadaceae bacterium | reverse complement strand
GCAATGCGGTCGATCGCGACGTCCAGCGGCGCGCGAAAGAAAAATGCCGCCGTCGGCTTAACGGCAAACTTATAAAGCTCGCGCACCCAGGCGCGGTCGCAGCCGCGCGCCACGTCGCGGGCGAACGCCGTGTAGATGTATCGGTCGGCCAGCACGATCGCGCCTGCTTTCAGGGGTGGAACGATGTCTCGCTCAGTGCGATCGGCGAAGTCGGTCGCGTGCAAGAGAGAAAAAGTGGTGGGCGTAAACAAGCGGCGCTTCTTGGCTCGTCTCGTCGTATTCTTAACGAGCGGCGATGAATTCCATTCAGAAAAGAAGACCGAATAACCTTCCGACTTTAACCATTGATAAAGCAGCGCGAGTTGCGTCGACTTACCGCTGCCGTCGGTGCCTTCAACTACAAACAACCGTCCCGGATAGCGGTGGTGCCCGTATGAGATCGTTCGGCTGGATTTTGGCATGCGCATGTTAAATGTGTATGAATCGACCCGTGGCGCGGAATCCAACGGTTTTCGGCGTAGTGACCTAATTTCGATGTCCTCTGGGCCCTCTGCGAAATCCTCTGCACCACCTCTGCGGTTAATCTAACAGATGGGTACGAAACCGCAGAGTAAGAACCGAGGTCTTCGCAGAGGAACACAGAGCAAAGTTGAAATTAGGTCACCACCGTTTTCGCCGTTCGTTTGCGAAGGCCGTCCGCCTAAGGTATGTTACGCATTTAATCATCCCTGGCTCATGAAAGACAAAATGAAAACGCTGCTGCTTCTGCGACACGGAAAGTCGAGCTGGGACGATCCCGCGCTGGAAGATTTCGATAGGCCCTTGAACGAAAAGGGAGTCGAAGACTCCGAATTGATGGGAAAATACGGGAAAAAGAAAAGGATTTCGCCTGACTTGGTATTGAGTTCGCCCGCTACCCGAGCCAAGCATACTACGGAATTGTTTGTTTCGGCCGCTCGCTTGAAGAATGCTCCGGTTTACGATGAGCGGCTTTACGAAGCGAGCGCTCGCCGCCTGCTCAGGATCATTTCCGGCTTCGACGATGCCAATAAAACGGTTGTCATGGTCGGGCACAACCCGGGATTTGAAGACCTGTACGAACGTCTGACGGGCGAGGCGCGGAAAGTCCCCACCGCTTCGCTTACCTGTATCGACCTCAAAATAGATAAGTGGAGCGCGCCCAAGGGAGGCAAGGGGAAACTCAAATGGCGGATGACGCCGAAGAAACTCAAGAAGGATGGTATTCTCAGCCGGGCAGCGCGCAAGGAGTCCAGTAAAGTTATTTCGGAATAAGACATCGCCGAACTCGTCACTTAGTCGGGCGATGGGACTTTTCAATTCTTTCAATCACGGATCTACAAAATAAATATGGCTCAATCCGAAGGACGCACAATCGTAGTTGGCGACATCCACGGCTGCTACGACGAACTGACTGAACTGATAGATAAGGTCAAACTCAAAAAAACCGATCGGGTAGTGTCAGTTGGCGATCTAATTACCAAAGGCCCGAAGAGTCGTGAAGTGCTCGACCTGTTCATGACTGACGAGAGGTTTTCGACGGTTATTGGCAATCATGATTTGACCCTGCGTCGTCATTGGTACGGTGAGGACGTCGAGTTGAAGAATGCGCAGAAGGAAGCTCATAAGGAACTAAAAGGCGAGAAGGATGCCTACATGCAGTTTCTGAGCTCATTGCCTTTCATAATCGACCTTGATACTCATCTGGTGGTGCACGCGGGCCTGCGACCAAACGTTGAGTTGCATTCGCAGACCACGGGTGATTTGACGAAGTTGCGCACTTTGGGTCCTAACCGGGAAAGCGACGAAGGCACGCCGTGGTATTACGTCTACAACGGCGACAAGACGGTGCTGTTTGGGCATTGGCCGGCCAAAGAACCGCGCCGCGGGCCAAAGGCCATCGGCCTCGATACTGGCTGCGTTTACGGGTATCAGCTTACCGCTTACATTATCGAGACAGACGAATTCGTAAGTGTAGACGCGCAGAAAGCTTACGATGCGGGATGATGGTTGGTCGGATCAAGACGAAAAGGAAAAGGCCGCTCTGATAAACCGGAGCGGCCTTTTGGCATTCTTTGAAATATCAATTAGTGCTTTTCGTGGCGCACGCCGTTCGCCTGGTTTGAATCGGCAGTGATTTGTGTGTTCGTGTGCTTTCGTTCGTAGTAATCCTTTACGAAATCTTTGAAAGCTCCGTGGCCCCAGCTCGTGTAAAAGTCATACTGCTTCATTTCGTTGTAGACCTGATCGAAGTTCCAGCCGTAAAACTCGTAGCGATATACAGCGCCCATCGCGCCAGTGCGGTGACGACCGCCGGCGCAGTGCACGAAGAACTTGCCCGTCGCCTGGTCGCTCACGGTTTTCAGAAACGTCTCAGTCGCTTCAGGCGTCGGATATTTTTTCCCCACCATCGGAATGTTGACGTATCTCATTCCGAGAGATTCAACGAGCGGCTTTTCGTAAGGTTTCGGATCGTCGGTTAAATCGATGACGGTCTTAATACCGAGGGCGGCGAGTTCTTTGTAGTCTTGCTCTTTGGGCTGCGCGCCGCGATAAAAACGGTCGTCCATCTGACCGAAGTTCTTGATTTTGACTAACGCGAATCTCTGCGGTGTTTCCTGTGCGGCGCACGTTGCGGCCAACACCATGACTGTGGCGAGTAAGTCAACCAAATTACGGGCGAAGTTTCTGCGCAGGAATATGAGCATGTCGAATACCTCGGTTGATGTAAATGGCGAATTGGGCGCAGTGCCCAGGAGGAGCCCCGAAGGAAGATACCACTCGTCGTCTGTAACCTCAATACTTTTTGTTGGGCGCGCGTGTTGATCGGAGTTTTGCCCGAGGGATAAATGGCGGAATTACTGAACAAAACAATCCGTCTTATGGTAGAAGTCACCTCATGAAAAAGTTCAATTGGCAGATTTGGGCAGGTTTTTTGCTGACGCTGTTCGCGTTTCTGATTTATCCATTCATCTTCATCGATTATCCAATCCTTCGCGATTTTCCCTGGTTGAACCTTTTGCTGTTTGCGTTGGCGCTGGTCTTGCTTTTTGTCGGCCTTCGTCGAGCGTTCAAGCCTGGGCGGCGACTGATTTCGAAAATTCTAGCGCCGGTGTTGACGACAATGAGCGTGCTGATCATCGCGTTGTTCATCTTCGCCGCGTTCATCGAGTCGCGCCGGTTGCCGGCGTCAGCGGGCGCACCGCAGATGGGACAGAAGGCGCCGGAGTTTTCGCTTTCAGATTCGAACAACAAGCCGGTGGCTTTGGCGGAATTGCTTTCCCAGCCGGTTAACAAACAACCGCCCAAAGGCGTGCTCCTGATTTTCTATCGCGGCTACTGGTGACCAATCTGCAACTCCGAGTTACGGAGCATTCAAAGAAACCTCGCGACATTCGCTCAAGCCGGTATTCGTCCCGTCGCAATCAGCGTGGACAGTCCGGAAGAGTTGCGCAATCTCGCAAAGTTGGCAGGCTACACGTTCCCTCTGCTTTCAGATCAAAAACGAGAAGCGATTACTCGCTACGATCTCGTGCATAAAGGCGGGGGACCTACGGGTCAGGACATTTCGCGTCCAGCGGAATTTCTTTTGGACTCAACGGGAACAGTCCGTTGGCGGATGCTGACTGAGAATTATTGGAGACGCGCGCGGCCGGAACAGATTTTGGAAGCAGCAAAAGTGTTGCAGTAGGTAATTTCAATCGCGCGTCTGCGTTTGGGTCTTTTGAGGCGAGTAGCTATTCCATTTCTTCCTGCTCGTCCCACTCGGCCACTAATTCAAACGCGCGAGCGAGAACGGGCCGCGGACGAGCGCCGTCGGCCTGGCCAATCAGGCCTTCGCGCTCCATTTGATCGAGCACGGCCGCGGCACGGCCATAGCCGATGCGCAGACGGCGTTGCAGCACTGAAGTTGAAGCTCGCTTCATGTCCACGCAGATGCGCAGCGCGTCTTCGAAAAGCTCGTCGCGCTCGCCGCCGGAATCCTCGAGACCCATTGCTTCTTCGTCGGACTGCGTGATCGTTTCGTCATATTCGGGCGCCCATTGCGACTTGATGTGCGAAACGATCTTATTGATTTCCGATTCGTCCACGTAAGCGCCATGCACGCGCAGAAGACGCGAAGAGCCCGGCGGCAGAAACAACATGTCGCCACGGCCAAGCAGATGTTCGGCGCCGTTCATGTCGAGGATTGTGCGCGAATCGACCTTCGAAGCGACGCGATAGGCAATGCGGGAAGGGAAGTTAGCTTTGATCAATCCGGTGATGACATCGACTGAAGGACGCTGCGTTGCCAGCACGAGGTGAATGCCGATCGCGCGCGCCATCTGCGCCAGACGTGTGATCGAATCTTCGACTTCGTGGCCCGAAGCCATCATCAAATCAGCCAACTCGTCGATGATGATGACAATGTAAGGCAGAGGCTTCCACGGCTCGCCGTTCTCATCAAAATCCCTGGCCGCATTTCGGCGCGCTATCTCAGCGTTGAAGCCATCGATATTGCGCACGCCCCACCCGGCGAGTTGTTTGTAGCGCCGCTCCATTTCCGCCACGGCCCAACGCAATGCGCGCGCAGCAGGTTTTGGATCCGTGATAATTGGCGTCGCCAGATGTGGAATGTCTTCATAGAGACCAAGCTCCAGCCGCTTCGGATCGATTAGAATCACTTTCACTTCGTCCGGGCGCGCGCGATAAAGGATGGAAACCAGAAGCGCATTGACGCCGACGGATTTGCCGGAGCCGGTCGTACCCGCAATCAAAAGGTGCGGCATGCGCGTCAGATCCGTGACGTAATTCAGACCGTCGATCGTCTTGCCCAGTGCAATCGTCAGCTTTGATGTCGATTCACGAAATGCGCGCGACTCGATTACTTCGCGCAGAAAAATTGTTTCGCGGCGCGGATTCGGAACTTCAATGCCGACGTGCGGCTTGCCCGGCATCCGATCGATGCGAATGGATTCAGCTTTCAAAGCGAGACAGAGATCATCGACCAAGCCTGTTACGCGCGAATACTTCACGCCGGGATCGGGTTTGAACTCGTAGGTAGTGACAACCGGCCCGGGACAGATGAACTTAATTTGGCCGGTGACGTTGAACTCGCGGCATTTCTCAGCCAGCTTCGTGGCCATGCTGAGTAGTTCGTCGTCGGCCTGCTCGCGACGCATCTGCGCTTCGTTGAGGAAGTCGACAGTAGGTAGCTGATAGTCTGAAGGCGCTTTTGTCGAAATTCTGCGCTGATCGAACGGCAGAGACTCACTGCCCGGCGATTCTTTCTTTCGCTTTACTGCCGCCTCGCGCAACATCTCCTGCACCATCGCAGTCTCAGCGACCGGAGTCGCTTTGCCACGTGCACCCCAAAGAGACTTTTTCACTGGAGCGGCGGCCGCGCCTGCTGCTGCGGACATTGCCTTGCCCCTCGTTGCTGCCGAGAACGATTCAAAGGCGGAGGCGATTTCGGCGCTTCCAGGGGCTCGGCGCCCTTGAGCAACAGGATGGCCTTCGCTGTTCACCACTTGCGGTTTTGATGTGCCGTCGCCATTTCCGTTTGCGGCGGCGTGGTCGAGCTGTTGCTGACGTCGCAATTCGCGGTTTGCCCGACGCGCCAAACGCCACGCGTGGAATCGGACCCGAATCGAGCGCAGGTCTGAAAACTTGATCGCGAGCGATTGGCCAACTGTCGCGAACGAGAAGTTCGTCGCCAGCAAAACGCCGGTCGCCGCCACCGCCGCGAGCAGAATTGCCGCGCCGATCGTGTTGAGGCCGCTGACGAGCGCGCGCGAGGTTAGAACACCAGTAAGCCCACCCGCGTTGAAGCTGCCGTCAAAAAACGGTCGAAGATTTGCGAGTCTCAACAGCGCCGCTGATGAGATGACCAAAATCACAAGTCCCAACAGTCGATAAACCGGCGCATTGATGCGCTTTGAACGGAACCGCCTCCACGCCGCAGCGAGAATCAGAAAGGGAACCAAGTAAGCAGCGAGACCGATTCCCTGAAACAGCGCCGTGGCGACATTCGCGCCCACTGCGCCAATCCAATTCTGCGCCCTCGTTTCACCGGCAGCATTCCAGGAAGGATCGTTTGGATGATACGAAGCCAGGCAGAGCCCCAGCAGCAGCGCCGCCGCCGCGAGCGCAATAACAATGATTTCGTTCACGCGCGAATTCTTTGGCGCGGGCTCGACTTCGATTTCAGTTGGGATAGCGGCCATTTGAAATCAGTGAGCAGTGGGCAGTGAGCTGAAAAGCCAGTTGCTCTTACTCATCACCTATCACTCATCACCCATCACGTGTTTTTTTAAGCTGCCCGTTTCGATAACAGATACTCTTTGATGAAATCGTCGATGTTGCCGTCGAGCACGGAGTCAACGTCGCCCTTTTCCAGTTTCGTGCGCGCGTCTTTTACCAGCTGGTACGGCGCAAGCACGTAATTCCGAATCTGCGAGCCGAACGAGATGTCCTGCTTGTTAGCTTCCAACTCCGCCGTTTCTGCCTTGCGCTTCTCCAATTCGAGTTCGTAAAGCCGCGAACGCAAAACCTGCATTGCGACCGCACGGTTCTGGTGCTGCGATCTTTGGTTCTGACACGAGACGACGATCCCGGTCGGCAGATGCGTGATGCGGACCGCCGAATCGGTAACGTTGATGTGCTGTCCGCCGGCGCCACTCGAGCGATACGTATCAATTCGCAAATCCTTCTCGTTGATGTCGACTTCGATGTCTTCGTCGATTTCCGGATAGACGAACAGCGACGCGAACGACGTGTG
>DASYTZ010000214.1:0-5976 GCA_036001745.1 Pyrinomonadaceae bacterium | reverse complement strand
CGCCGGCGGCGTCAAAATCGATCGCTTGCAGCGACAGTGGGAAGAAATCGATCGCGTGCAAGAGCAAACGAAGATCAAAATCATGAAGGGCACGGAGTCAGACATTCTTGCCGACGGCTCGCTCGATTATCCGGATTGGATCCTGAAGCAGTTCGATGTGATCGTTGCCAGTATTCATTCGCGCTACAAGATGGATTCCGATCAAATGACGCAGCGCATCATCACGGCGATGCAGCAGCCGGTATTCAAGATTTGGGGACACGCGCTGGGCCGTTTGATTCAGCGGCGGCCGCCGTTTGAATGCCGGGTTGAAGAGATTCTCGATGTGATTGCCGAATCGCGCGCGGCCGTTGAAATCAATGGTGACCCTTATCGTTTGGACATGGAGCCGCGCTGGATTCGCGAAGCACGCAAGCGGAAGATCAAGTTCGTAATCTCGGTCGACGCGCATTCAATGAACGCGCTGCACAACGTGAAATATGGCGTCGGGATCGCACGCCGAGGCTGGGTCCGCAAAGGTGAAGTGTTGAATGCGTTGGGCATGAAGGCATTTCAGAAGGCAGTGCGGCCGACGTGAGTTTTCATCCGCGATTACACAGATTTCGCAGAAATAAGAATTCCGGGTCAAACGAGAATATTTAGCCGAAGAGAAGACACCGACGATTCGCGGTTTAATCTGTGCAATCTGCGTAATCTGCGGATTTAATCTATCCAACTTTCCGTTTCTTCGCTGCCGCCGGTTTGGATTTGACCAAGGTAAGCGCCGCTTTCTTCTTTGCGGCGGGCGCAGCTTTCACCATTGGCTTCCGTGAGGAGGCTTGCAGGCTCTTTTTCAGCGCCGTCATGATGTCCATGCGCGGCAGCTCTTCGTATTTCTCGAATTCCGTAACCTTCTTGCCTTTGATCTTCGAGTCGATCAGTTTGCGCAGAGCTTCATGATAGTGATCGACAGTGTCGATGTCTGAAAACGTCGTAATCATCTGCTCGACCAGACTGGTTGCCAGCGCAAGCTCTTTCTTATCGAGCTTGGGCGCCGCGTCAATTTCAGGTACGTCTTCAATCTTGCGTACCTCGGCTGGATAGCGAAGCTTTTGCAAGACGATTCCGTCGCCGTGCGGAAAGACAGCAACCAAATCTTCGCGATCGCGCAGGACAACCTTCGCCAAACCAATCTTGCCGGTGTCTTTCAAAACCTGACGTAGCAAGGCGAAGGGTTTTTCGGCGACTGGTCCATCGGGACCGATGTAGTACGGCGCGTCGAAGAACATCGGCGCGACCTCTTCTTTTTCAACGAAGCCGAGGATATCCACGGCGCGCGTCGTTTTGATTTTGATCTTGGCGATCTCTTCGGGTTCGACGATGGCGTAACGATCGGGCTCGTACTGATAACCTTTGGTGATTTGATCGTTGGTGACAATTTGACCGCACTTCTTGCATCGCTTGTCGTAGCCCACGGGCCCAAAATCGTCGCGGTGCAGTTGATTGAACTGAATTCGCTCAGACGCTTCGATCGCGTTGTAGACGCGAATCGGAATCGCAACGAGCAGAAAACGAATGTGACCTTTCCAAATCGAACGCATCGGGGATCCTCCGGGTGGCTCAAATTGATAATTTGCGATAGCGCAAGTTAACAACTTGCGCTACAGACACAAACGCGGGCATCGCGCCCGCATTTTTCTGAGCCTTTCCGCAGCCCAGCCCTCGTTTGATTCTGCGAGGGGCCGAAATTATGAGGCCAGTTGGCCCATCAAGTAAAGACATTTATTTTGACCCACCTTCCAGTGGATCAGGTGAAGCTCAGCCGCAATATGTTGTTGCGTTTCAATTGACCGCTTTGCGGCGACGACTTATCCTTCCGATCCGAATTGGACCGGTTCTAACTAACCTTAATGCGCGAATGTCCCCGCTGCGAACGCTGTTACGAAGACGAAATCCTCGTCTGTCCGGATGATCAATCGAAGACAAAGAACACGCTGCCAGGCACGACGCTCTTAAATGGCCGGTATCGGCTCGATAAACGGCTCGGGCGCGGGGCGATGGGCCAGGTTTATCTCGCCCGCGATGAGAACCTGATCACACGCCGCGTGGCTGTGAAGACGATTCGCCCCGACGTACTCTCTGACGAAGATTTGCAGGAAGGCGAAGCGATCGCGCGATTCGAGCGCGAGGCGCGGACGGCGGCTTCAGTTCAGCATCCCAACGTTATCGGTGTCACTGATTTCGGCAAGAGCGACGAAGGCGTGTTCTTTCTCGTGATGGAATACGTCGATGGCGAGTCGCTCTATCAATTGCTGCGGCGCGAAGGAACTATTCCCGTGCAACGCGCGCTGATGCTGCTGCGACAAACCTGCGCGGGCGTTGAAGCCGCGCACGACGAAGGCATCCTGCATCGCGATCTAAAACCCGCGAATATTTTTATCGTGCAGCGAAAGAAGAAAGACGGCAGCACGCTGGTCGGTGACGACATTGTCAAGGTCGGCGACTTCGGCCTGGCGAAGATCATCAGCCAAAGTCTCGCCGGAATAACGTCGGGCGCCGGTCCGGCGTCGCGCGGAATTCTCGGCACGCCTGAGTACATGGCGCCGGAGCAGATGCACGCCGGCGCGACGCTCGACGCGCGTGCGGATGTTTACGCACTCGGCGCGATCGCCTATCACATGCTCGGCGGACGGCCGCCATTTACCGGCGAGATTATGCAGATTTTTGCGCAGAAGCTGACTCAGGAAACGCCGGCATTGAGCACTTTGCGCTCTGACATTCCGCCGGCGGTTGAAAAAGCAGTCATGCATGCGCTGGCGAAAGAAGCTGAGGCGCGGCCGATGACGGTCGTGGAATGGTTTCACGAATTCGATGAAGCCGTCGGCGGCGCTTCGATTCGCGAAGAGGACGAAGGCGAAACACGCGTAGTCGTCATGGCGCCCACCGGAGCGGAAGTCTACGTTGATGACGAGCGACACGGCAGCATCGGACGATCGGGCCGTCTAATCCTGTCATCTATTCCCCCTGGACAGCACGTTCTGCGCATCGCGAACGCCGGTGACAAAGACGATGAGCGCGTGATCGAGATTCGTTCAGATGCTGAAGAGCAAATCATCCAGGCGCAATTCAAATCCGCGGCGACCAGCGGATTATCACCTTCAGAAGGCGGCAGCCTCGGCAGCGTTTCGGGCGTTGACATCAAAACGCCCGCAATTGTTGTGTGCACAAAATGCGGGTCGCGCTTCGCGGCCGGTGCAAAGTTCTGCGGCCGTTGCGGGAACACTACCTTCGAAGCCGTAACCGCGGGCGGTGAAATTCACCCTACGCCGTCTCGTCGAATTACCCCGACTCCCAGTCCAAGTCTGAACCAGCCCAGCCTGCGCGGCGCCAGCAATAGCATTCGCTGCACCCGATGCGGCGTCGATCAACCCGCCGGGACAAAGTTTTGCGGCCGTTGCGGAGCATCGCTCGGCGGCTCACAGATCGCCTGGTCTGCTCCCCGACCTGTCGAAGTTCTGTGCGCGCGCTGTGGCGTTACTTATCCGACCGGGACCAAATTCTGCGGACGCTGCGGGCGCACGTTGTGAACTCCTCTCACAGAGGGAGAAGGAAATACACTTGAGCCTTTTTCACCATCTCGTATAGACTTGCCGCGCAATTCACCGTCGTCCAGCCGGCGTTGACGCAGTCCGACTAACACGAATCGAGGCCCGAAGAATGAAGCGCTGCCCGCAATGCAATCGCACTTACACCGATGATGCGCTCAGTTTTTGTTTGGACGATGGCTCACCTTTGGTAAGCGCGAGCGCGCCATCTTCTTTTGATCCCAGTGCGACCGTTCAATTCCCGCAATCGCGCGAAACAACGCCACAACCGACCATCGCTTACGGCCCGGGACAGATGCCGCCCTCTTCGACACCACCGCCGGCATGGTCGCCGATGCCGCCCATGGCTCCGCAGAAACGAAGCGTGTGGCCGTGGATTTTGGGAATCGGCGCGGTGCTCGTGTTTATGGGAATTGGTGCGCTGATCCTGATCGTCGCCCTCGCGAGCATGAGCGGCAGCAACAATAACAACGCGAATGCGAATACGAACGCTAACCGTCTGGCGAACCGCAACACAAATGCGAACACGAATACTAATGCGAACACGCGCTCGACACTCTCGTCTTACAGCGACGATTTTTCGACCGAGTACTGGTTCACCGGCTCTTCAAAATTCGGCCGGACATGGTACGAAGATGACGAGTTCCACATGCACGCCAACAAGGGCGGCTACATCGTGATGTACGCGCCGGATCGAAAAGATTATTACGACGAGAATTCAACGGTACGCGTGACATTGCGCAGCGTCGATGGTGCGTCGCCTGACTCCGGCTACGGTTTGCTCGTGCACGGGCAAAAAGCGAACGACACGTTTCGGGACATCGGATTTCTGATCTACACCGGAGACAGCCCAAAGTACGCGATCGTCCAGCACAAGGAGAGTGTAGAAAGCAAGCTCGTCAATTGGACTGCATCCAGCACCATTCGCGCCGGGACCACGCCGAATCAGCTCGAAGTCAGGATTCGCGACGGGCGTCTCGACTTCTACGTCAACGGACAGTTCGTTACCTCGATTACCGATTCCGAAGGCTTTCAAAGCGGCCGCGTCGGCCTCTACAGCAGCGACGCGGGTGAAGTGGCCTTCGACGATCTCGAAATCAGCAGATGAGCTTCTTATGCGTGTTACGTTGCGAGTCCTGGCCGGCCCATACAACGGACAGGAGTTCGTTTTCGATCAGCACGACACGTTTCTAATCGGCCGCAGCGAGAACGCTCACCTGTATCTTCCCGAGGATCGTTTCTTTTCCCGCCATCATTGTCTGCTCGAGATTGCTCCGCCGCGTTGTTTCCTGCGCGACCTCGGCTCGACGAACGGAACGTTTGTAAACGGTGAACGCGTGCAGGAAATTTTTCTGAAGAGCGGCGATCGCGTTCAGGGCGGACAGACGGTTCTCGAAGTCGATGTTCAGATTGAGCAAAGACCCAGCGAAGCTGAAGCGCCTACGCTGACCAAGCCCTTCGAGATCACGATTGAGTGCGCGAACTGTGGGCGGCGCGAATGCGTGGAAGGCTCCGCGACAAACGAGCCAATGACCTTCATCTGCGAAGAATGCCGTGAAGAATTGAAGCGGCAGCCGCAGCCAGTTCCGGGCTACGAAATGATCAAGTTATTGGGGCGCGGCGGCATGGGCTGCGTGATGTTGGCACGTTCGGAAAAGACCGGCCGCGCGGTGGCGATCAAGACTCTTTTGCCTGAGGTTGCCGTGACCGATCAAGCCGTGCGTCGCTTCATGCGCGAGATTGATGTAGCGGCCGCGCTCGATCATCCGAACATTGTCCGTTACATCGAAAGCGGAACTCACAACGGCGCAGTCTATCTCGTCACTGAGTACGTCGAAGGCTCAGACGCGGCGCGTCTCGCAGATGCACAGGGCGGACGTCTGCCTTACAGAGAGGCGATAGACGTCATCTCGCAATCGCTCGACGCGCTCGCTTACGCGCACGGGAAGGGCTACATCCACCGCGATATCAAAGAGTCGAACATTCTTTTGTCCGGTGCGTCTCCCAACTACACGGCCAAGTTGACGGACTTTGGGCTGGCCAAGAGTTTCACGCAGACGGGCATGAGCGGAATCACGATGGCTGGGGACATGGCCGGTACCTTTGCCTACATGCCGCCCGAGCAAATCAAAGACTTTCGCAACGTGAAACCCACTTCAGACATTTACGCCCTCGGCATGACCGCCTACAGTTTGCTCGCCGGCGATACGGCCCTGGATGTCGGCCCTTCCGGCGATATGGCGGCGACCGTGCGAGCGATCTTCGACGGGCAAATCGTGCCTCTGCGACGCCGTGCTGCCGAAGTTCCCGAGCGCGTCGCCGAAGTCATCGAGCGCGCGCTGGCCAAAGATCCCGCGCATCGCTGGCAATCCGCCGCCGCCATGCGAACGGC
>DASYTZ010000213.1:0-6454 GCA_036001745.1 Pyrinomonadaceae bacterium | reverse complement strand
CATATCGAACGTCGCGGCGACTTCTTCGACAATCGCACGGCTGATGATCGTAGCGCCTGAGGCGAAGCCGTTTAGCAGCGCGTTGTCGCAAAGGTTGTTGATGTTGCGCGGAATGCCGGCCGAGCAACGAAAGATGTAATCCACCGCTCCGGGGGAAAAGATGCTCGCGTTCGTCGCGCCGGCGACCTTCATGCGCGACGCGATGTAATACGCAGTCTCGTCGACGTTCGGCAGCGCCGTGATCTCGCAACGCAGTGCAACGCGCTGTTTGAGCTGGCGCAGGTTCGGCTGATTCAGAACTTCGCGCAGCTCGGGCTGACCGGTCAGAACGATTTGCAGATGCTTCGCCGTGTCGGATTCGAAGTTGCAAAGCAGGCGAATCTCTTCAAGAACGTCTGTCGACAAGCCATGCCCTTCGTCCACGACCAGAACTGTTCGCAGCCCACGGTTGTGACGCGACTCAAGAACTTTCCCTAACTCGATCAGAAGATCAGATTTGTTTTCCCACGCGCCGATATTGAAAAGCGTTGCGAGGTATTGATAAAACTCAGTCACCGACAGACGCGGGTTGAAGATGTACGCGACCATCACAGTGCGATCGAGCCGCTGCATCATCCAGCGCAGCAGCGTCGTCTTGCCAGTGCCGACTTCGCCCGTCACGACGATCAGCCCGCGGCCGCTTTCGATGCCGTAATGCAGGTTGGCCATCACTTCGGTGTGCGAAGGCGTGAAGTAGAGGTAGCGCGGATCGGGCGTCAGCGCGAATGGCAACTCTTTCAGTCCGTAGAATTCTGTGTACATGGTTCCTCCATGGGGTAGCGCAAGTTGTTAACTTGCGCCCGCAAATTAGCAATTTGCGCTACTGCGCGATCTTTTCAAACACGTGCGTCATCGTCAGAACGAATGCCAGCATCGGCACCGCGACAACGGTCGCGGCGATGCCGGCAGCCAGGACAAGATTCTGGCGTCGCGGAATCGCGAGCGCCTCAGCCGGCGTCAGCAATTCAGGAATCGAAGCGAGCACTGGCAGCGTCGTGTAGTGCTTCGCGTCTGCAACGGTTTGAATCGTGAATAGGCGTCGCACTTCCAAACCGAGCACCAGCAACAGGCCCAACGCCAGCCCAATTCCGAAACCACCGGCGGTCAAAACAAATCGCTTCGGCGCGACCGGTTTCTCAGGCAGGTTCGCCGGGTCAACAACCTGAATGCCGCCGCCCTGCTGTTCCTTGGCCGCATCGGCGCCGACGACGATCTTCTGCTGCTGTAAGAGCAAGTTGTCGTAATTGGATTTCTTCGTTTGATAGTCGCGGTCGAGCGCTTCCAGGCCGACTTCCGCATTGGGAATCGCGTTGATGCGCGCGTTCAACTCCGCAATCTGCTTGTTCGTTTCGTCGAGCAGACGCCCCTGACGATCCATGTCGCCTTCGACCATGGAAATGTTTGTGCGCAGCGTCAGCAGGCGCGGATCAGTCAGCTTCGTCAGCTTCTGCTTCCTTTCCTCGATTCGATCCTTCCAATCGTTGAGCATCAGATCCTGCTGGCCCTTGATGCCTTCGATCTGTTTCTTCTTGGCGACGACATCGGGATGTTTTTCCTTGTACTGCGCCAGCAGGAGTTGCAACTCTCCTTCGTATTCGGAACGCCGGCGCACCAGTTCGGCCCAGGCCGCGGTCGTCTTCGGATCAGTCGTGTTCTCAGCGCTGAGAACGATTTCCTGTTCGTAACTCTTGGTGATGTCGCCGAGTTGGCTGCGATAGGCTGCCGCAAGATCGCGCAACCGGCCCTGTTCGGCAATCAGTGCCTTCTGCTCTTCGTGCAAAGCCGTCAGGCGGCCTACCAGCGCCTGTGACTGCGACGGCAGGTTGTTCAAGTTCTGCTGGAGATAAGCGAGCCTTTGCGCGTCGATGACATCGAGCTCTTCTTTCGCGGAGCGCACCTGCTCTTCAATGAATTGCTTCGCCGACGTGCCCGCGTTCACCGTGCCCTTCGTCTGTTCGTCGACGTACCTGCTCGCGAGTTCCGCCGCGATGGCCTGCGTCGTCTTTGGATCGCGGCCGCGATAGGTGATGTTGAATGCATTCGTGATGTCGTTGCGGCTGGTGTTGATTTCGACCTTAATCCCTTTGCGCATCTCGTCGATGATGACTTCCATCGCTTCGCCGCGACGGCGCTCTTCCTTGTACAGGTCATACTTTTCAACCAGCGGTTGCAGTGAGCTGCGGCTGGTGACGACTTGCGAGATGCTGGCGAGTTCGCGCGTGAGCGTCTCTTCCGTAATCATCGGCACGACCGAGTTCGGCAGCGTCGAAGGCTTCACGACGATCAGCGTGGACGACTCGTAAATGTCCGGCAGACGGAACACGACGAATGCGATGGCCAACCCGATCGCGAGCGTCGGCAGGATGATCATCCATTTGCGCTTCAGCGCGATGCGTGCGTACTCGCTCAGTTTGCGCGTTCGAAATTCAACACTCATGAATCACTCCTTAATCGTTACAAAGTCGCCAATGCCTTTCGCGCTTCGTCGGCTTCGGGGAAAGGCGCTTTCTCGCTCAAACGCAACGCATTCTCGATCTCGCGCCGGGCGGCGGCCTTTTCGCCTTTCGCAGCTAATGCGGCCCCCAGGTGATAGTGATAGGTCGGCGAGGGCGTGCCGTTGTTTCTGCGAGCGGCAATTTCATCGACGCTCACAGCTTTCTTGAGCTGCTCAGTGGCCGCGCCGTACAAACCTTTCTTGTAGTAGACCCAGCCCAACGTATCGACGAAGCTCGAGACCTCTGGATTCGCCTGCACCGCGCTTTGCGCCAGACGCACGGCTTCGTCCAGGTTGCCCTTGCCGTACAACGCGTAAAGCCACGCTAGATTGTTCGCGGCGAAAATCGAGTTCTGATCTATCGCCAGCGCCTTGCGGTAGTTTTCGATCGCGGCGTCGATGTTCTGCTGATTCATCTCCAGCATGCCGATCAACGTGTAGATCGCGGGGTTGTCCGGCTGGCGCTCGACGATTCGGCGGTACTCTTCAATCGCGCGCTGTTGCTGGTTGGTGTTGACGAACAGGGCAGCCAGAGCGGAGTAAGAAGCGAGATAGTTCGCGTCGATTTCCAGTGACTTCCGAAACTCCGCCTCCGCGCCTTGCGCGTTCATCTCAAAGCCGTAGACGCGGCCTTTGAGAAAATGGAGCGAAGCATTGTTCGGCTGCGCCGCGATGGCTTGATCGATCCGCGCGTGGGCCAAGTCAGTTCGCTTTTGCGCCGCATAAATGTGTGTAAGGCCACGCAGCGCATTGAAGTTCGCGCCATCGACCGCCAGCGCGCTGTCGAAGAAACCAATCGCTTCGTCGGTCTTGCCTTCGGCGAGCGAAACCATCGCCAGGTCAACATAAATGTCAGCGCTGCTCGGCGCGACATCGTGCGCCGCGAGAAAATCCTGCCGCGCAGTCTTGGTGTCGCGCAGTTGCAGAGCCGCGGAGCCGTGCGCAATTAGCGTCTTCGCTTTCAATTCGGCCAGCATCTGCGGCGAGTTGTCGCGATCGGGAGCAGCTTTTGTCAGTCGATCCTGAAGTTGTGCCGCCAACTGCATCGCCGACTTCGCGTTGCCGCTGGCAAGATTGATTTGCACCTCCATCAATTTCGCGGGCAGGTAATCGGGGTAGTTGCGCGACAAGTCGCCGGCGAACACACGCGCCTGCTCGATTTGGCCAAGGCGGAAATTTGCTTCCGCCATGAAGAACAGTCCGGCGCGCGAATTCGGTTCCTGCCGAAGCACTTCGCGCAAGTCTTCGACGGCGGCCTTCAGATCGTTTGGCTGCCCGGCCTGCATTCCGATGCGCGCGCGCAGAATCAACGCCTGGCGATCCTTCGCGTCGGTCTTCAAAACTGATTCGACTTCGTTTTTCGCGCCGGCGAGGTCGCCGCGGTTTAGCATGATCTCAGCGAGGCGATAGTGCGCTTGCGTGTAATCGGGCGACTTCGCGATCACTTCTTTGTAGATCGCGATCGCTTCATCCAGACGACCAACCGAGGAATAAAAATCGCCGAGCACCGAACGGCCTTCAGGTTTGTCCTTGTCGAGCTCGGCCAGCGCTTTGTAAGCAACTTCCGCTTTGTCGAACTGCTTGTTGACCAGATAGAAACTCGCGAGAATGAATTGCGCTTCGCGATTGTTCGGCTCGGCCTGAACCGCTTTTTGAAACTCAGCTTCTGCCGCATCGAAACGCTGCGCGCTGACCAGGAACTTTCCGTATTCGTAGTGCGCCATCGCCGCACCGCCGCTGACGGAAATCGCGCGCTGATAAGTCGCTTCGGCCGTAGCAATGTCGTTGGTCAGCAAGTAGAACCGCGCGAGACTCAAATACGACTCGACGCGCTTCGGATTCAGCTCGACCGCGTGGTTCAGCTCGGCGAAGGCTTCCTGCTTCTTGTCCTGCGCGAACAGAACTGAGCCCATCAGGATGTGGCCTTCGATGTGGTTGGGATCTTTTTCGAGAACTTCTTTCGCCAGACGTTCGGCTTCACCGAGAGCCGCCGGCGACTGCTTGCTGCCAACAAGGTAGTAGTTGCCGAGCTTCACGCGCACATCCAAATGGTTCGCGTCGAGCGCCGCGGTCTGTCGCATCTCGTCGAATGCTTCCTGATAACGCTGCAAACCTTCGTAAGCGTTCGCCAAGCCCCAGTGCGCGTCGGCAAGCTTCTCGTCGATTTGCAGGGCGCTGCGAAATTCGAGCGCGGCTTCCTGAAACTTTTTGTCTTTCAGGAGCTCTTGCCCACGGGCGACGTGTTGAGCTTTGGCTTTTTCCGGCGTAGTGCACGCGCTGAAGGTCAGTGCGGCGGCGGCGAGCAGGACGAGAAACAGAGGAAGGACGTAGAACTTGCGGCGGCACTCTCGATTTTTCATTAAGGTCTCCGTGAACGCTGTACCGCAAGCTGTTAGCTTGCGTTCGCAAATTAACAATTTGCGCTACGCGTTCGGCTAGTTCGCTCAAGGGTTATCTTTCAGCAACGGGCAATGTCGCTGGAAAGGCCGTTTGATCGAGTTGTTGAAGCTGTCAAAAAACGTCACTCGCGCACGGGCGAGTTACAAGTAAGAAAGAGATAATCGGGAGTCGATTTCAGGAAATTTGAGGCCGCTAATTCGGAACGAATGCCGGCAATTCCGGCGCGGCTTGCGAAGCCATGTCAACGGCCGTCTTCTCAGCTTCTTCTTTCGAATCGCCCAGCGGCACCATTATGCGCACCATCGCGCCGTCGGAGCGGCGGCGCCGAACGCTGTCGATCACGGTGTAAATCTTGCCCCAATATTCGCTGGCCAAGGCGCGGCCGCGGCCTTCGTACCAATACAACATTAGCGCGCGAGCGTTGCCGTTCTGGATCACGTATCGATTCGCTTCGAACGCCGGCCGACCATCTGCGGGAGTGATGGTAATCCGGCCGCCATCGGTCATGATCCAACCGGAGCCCGGCAGGCAGTTCAGCGGACTGTGATATGTCGCGCCTGTGCGTTGCGAAGCGTAGTAGCCAACGTAGAACGAAGCGGCGCGCCCGTCGGTCGATTTGTAATCACGTGACACGTAATCATCGGCGCGCAGAACCTTTTCCGTTTCAGCATCGAACCGAGTGTCGGCGCCGTTTTGACGCCACTCGCCAACTTGGGAAGGAAAGTCTTTCAAGGGCCGCCGCGAAATCTTCGCTTCACCGGCACTTTCCCATGCGTTGATGATTACGCCGCCGAGCAGGAGCACGACGAGTAGTATCCAGAATCGTTTTGAATTCGATTTCGACATCTTAGCTTCGCACTTCGTTAAGAGCTGGCTTCTTGCTCGATAAATCGGGCTGACTGCGCAGCCGCGTCGCTCCCGAACCTTTGAAGAGCCGTGGCGTTTTGTCGATCAACCAACCGGTCGCGAACAGCAGCCCGGCGGCCACCAAATAGATGACCCAACCCGAGAACGAGTGAAAGAATCCATCGGCGACTTTCGTCCCGTAATAATGGGCCAATACGCCCGTGCCGCTGACGCGCGCAGCGTTCGTCAAAATTGCGATCGGAACCGCGGCGGCAACCAGAATTACTGACCGCCAGAACGCAAATTGTCCGACACACTTCAGTTTGTCGCTGATTAGTGCGGGACTCTTGCCGCTAGGCGACAACAAACTAGAGTTTGTCGGACTCGTCGGACTCTTTGGTCGCGTGAAGTACGCATAGACTACTGCCAACGTGACGAGCGTCATCAGCGAACGAATGCCGCTGCACGCTTCGACGACCGCGAGACGCTTCGGCTCTTTCGCCCCCAGCGGCATCAACTCAATCACGTTTCCCTGGCGCAGCACGGGAATCTCGAAAAATGACATCGCCGAAACTGCGCACTTGGACGCGAAAAGCTGCAAAGGAAAAGCGATGCGGTTGAAGATGATTTGCGGAATTGGAATCGCCAGCGCGAGCAACAACAGCGGCACCGCCA
>DASYTZ010000212.1:0-14078 GCA_036001745.1 Pyrinomonadaceae bacterium | reverse complement strand
CCGTGAATGCTGCATGATGTTTGCTCGCAGCGCGCGTTGATACGCGTTGGTGTTCCATGTCTTAGTCGGACATCAGCTCGCCACGGCGGCCGAAAGATTCTCAAACCCATCACCGGGAGCGCAGGCGCCTCGCCCGCATTGAGCGCGAAGCGCGAATTGTTCTTCACGTTTCGGTGCGTTTTCTGATCAAGTCGAAATTTCTTTACGCGAAAGGCATCCGGCCGATGAGTGTCGAGAATTTCCGGTGAACCAACGTTGTCGGCGCCCACCAGCTTCGCCAGCCGCGCCAAAGTGATTTCGAGTCTCTCCGGTTCAGGCGAGAGCGGAATAAACAAACCAGTTTGCGATGCGCGTGGTTTTACCGGTTCAGCAACGATCGCGACGGCGACAATTGCCGCCTGCGGGGGCTCGCGTTCGATTTCAAACAACAGCAGCCGCAAAAGCATCTTGGGATTTCGCATCGGTACAGGCAGCGTAATCACGCGCTGTTGCTCTGATTTGTCCTGAAGTTTTAGATTTAGTTTGAGTTCATTCGTCGCGAACGCGTACTCATGCAAATTCGCGCAAAGCTGATTCAGCAGACGCGAGAGAATGAACGAAAGCGGCTCGAGCTCGTCTATCGGATGTTCTAATTCCAGTAACTGCTCAAAACCGATCGGCGGGCGAACCAAATTGAGTTGACGATTGGTTCTTCCTTGAGCCAGCTTTTGCAGCCGCACACCTTCCTGGCCCAGTCGTTCGGCCACGCCTGGCAAAGGCAATCGCGCCAGCTCGCCAAACGTGCGAATCCCCCAAAGAGCAAACGTCTCCTGAAGTTCTTCGGCACGTTTGTCATCAATTGAAGCTAATGAGTAATCGATTGTTTTGATCGACAGACTTTCAATTGTAGAAAGCTCTTCGCCACACTCAATGACAGTTACGCCTTTGAATGCTCGTGCCGCATGGATTGCCGTATCAGGATTTGAGGCAACCGCGACATTGATTTTGATGTTGAGGTCTTTAGCTCGGCGAGCAATCGCGTTCGCCACCTTTCGCGCTGATTGGATTTCACCAGTTGATATCGCGCAACCTGTCGATTGAAACAAGAGGTCCTGGCCAGAGATGTCCAGCACCAACGTGGCATCCGTTGTTTGTTCGACTAAAGGCGAAAATGTGAATGCTAAATCGCCAAGTCCAGACCGTTGGTTTTCAGCATCAGCGGACGCTCGACCCTCGGATCTACAGACATTTCGGTCAAAAATGCAGGCAAACATGGCCACCCCACCGCGCTAAACCGCTTCATCAGAAGAGGTTGGATTGCGGCGAATATTAGCGAATATCGCCGAATATCGCAAATCGCTAATGCAGTTGCGGATTGAATCGCATGGCCCCTGCGGACCAATCAATCGGCCGCTGGCGATTGGCGCGGATTTGCATGGACCGCAGAAAATGCGTATGGGCAGGATAAACGTGGGGTTTGGCAGCAGGCGTTGCGACCAATGAAAGCCGGCGCTCGGCTTCGATTGCATTCTTGAAGTCGCCGTTATCATTCGACGAAACTAACGACACGGTGCCGGGCCATATTGTTCGCTTGTTTTTCATTTCTAAAGCCAAAGCGGCACATGAGCGAACGGCAGCTACAGGCGTGAGCACAATTAGAGTTGTAGAAGTGTTTTCGATCGCGCGTCGAAAACGAAACCACCAGGATGAAATGATTCGGCGCACGGCTTTCGCCGGCACATCGCATAAAGAAAGCGCGACACAACCAAAACCGCCCGCATGTAATATCAGGTCAACTGCTTTGAAAGCCCGCTCGAGGTTGTGGCCACAGCGAACCCACAGCAATCGTTCGAAATCGACCCCGGCTTTTGCTGCTGAAGAAAGATCGAACGTGTCGCTACAATCAATCACTGCGCATATTTCTTCCTGCGTGGTCGCCGCTGCCAGACCAGAAAACAACAAGCTGGTCCGTCCCGATGATGCTGCACCGCGGATTTCCGTTATTGCCCCTCGAGGAAAACCGCCTACGACATCATCAATTTCGCGAACGCCCGTGGTTAGTGTTTCGACCCATCTTTGTCCGTGCCGTTCAAATACATCGCCGAAACGGACAGCCAACGCCGACTCGATTTGTTGTTTGGTGACGGCCGAATTCATGGTTTGCACCGATGGTTACTGTGTCCCAAAATAAGGTTTCATGGCAAAGGACAAATCGGAAACTTCAGCCGCAGATTTTTTTCCTGAACGCAAAAGCTTGAAAGCCTTTCGCGAGGCGGCCGCCGATTGCAAAGCTTGCGATCTCTGGGAACGCGGCACCCAAACCGTCTTCGGCGAAGGCGCCCGCCGCGCAGACGTCATGTTCATCGGCGAACAACCTGGAAACGAAGAAGACCTTTCCGGCCACCCCTTCGTTGGTCCCGCAGGTCGTTTACTGGATGATGCGCTAACGGAAGCCGGCATTGAGCCCAGCCAATTTTACGTCACGAACGTAGTCAAACATTTCAAATGGGAACCGCGCGGTAAACGCCGCATTCACAAAAAACCAAATGCGCGCGAGATTTCCGCCTGCCGTCCCTGGCTCGAAGCTGAAATCAGCTTAGTAAAACCGAAGGTCATTGTTTGCCTTGGCGCGACGGCCGCGCAGGCTCTGTTGGGTCCGCAGTTCAAAGTTACAAAGCAGCGCGGCCAATTTATCGAATCAACTCTCGCGCCTTACATCATGGCGACGGTTCATCCGTCTTCAATTCTCCGTACGCCCGATGACGAAACTCGCCACGCAGAAAAGCGAAAGTTCATCGACGACTTAAAACGAATAGCCGCCGTTCTCTCAAAGACCAGGTAAGTTCGTTAGACGTATTTACGTATCACTCCAACAACCACGCCTTGTATTTGTAAACGGTCAGGAGGCTTCACAATAATCGGCTTGTATCGCGGATTAGCCGCTTCAAGTCGCACATGATTTCGCCCGCGATAAAATCGCTTAACCGTGGCGTCGCTGCTATCGATCAACGCGACGACTGTCTGGCCGTTATCGGCGGTTTGCTGCGATTGCAAAATTATTAAATCGTCTTCCCGAATCTGCTCATCGATCATCGAATCTCCACGTACACGCAAAGCAAACATCCGTCCTTTTCTCATCATGTCGCGCGGAATACAGACCGTTTCGTAATTTAAAATTGCTTCGATGGGAGCTCCCGCGGCCACAACACCCAGCAAGGGAATCTCAAAATTCTCGTTTTCAGTTGCCGGCTTTAGCAGTTCTATTCCGCGACTTACATTGGGGATCCGGCGAATCGATCCTTCGCGTTCAAGTATGGACAAGATATTATGGACGCTCGCCAATGACGTCATACCGAACTGTTGCCCGATCTCTGCCATCGTTGGCGGCTCCTGATTATCTGCCACATAGTTTGTGATGTAGTCTAAAACTCGTTGCTGACGCGCGGTGATCGCCATAGAAATTCGCCTCCTTCGAATGAACGCGAATATTGTCGAATATCAACGAATATTTGTCCAGTTGGCTTTTACACACCTGCGATTTGTACTCACCGTCACGAGGCCAAAAGAATATTGATTGACAGTCCCTGTGGTTGAACGATACTATTGCCGTTGCAACGGTGTTTACTGCCGTCGCGACGCATTTCTGCCCTAGCCTGTGCCCAGTCTCGGGCTCGAACCCACCAATTGCAAGGCCTTTACGATAAATAGCACCTGAACTAGAAGCACAAAATGTCAGCGAAACTCGGCGAAATTCTCGTCCGCGAGAATCTGATCAGCCCGCAGCACCTTCGCCAGGCTCTCGATTATCAAAGGGAGCATGGCGGGAGACTCGGCTTCAACCTGGTCAAGCTTGGATTGGTCTCGGACGATACCATCACCGCGATCCTCTCGCGACAGTACGGCATTCCTTCGGTCAATCTGGAGCTATTCGATATTGAGGACTCAGTCCTTCGATTGATTCCACAGGAAGTCGCACAGAAATATTCCGTCCTCCCGCTTTCCCGAGTTGGTGCGACGCTGACGCTGGCCATGGTCGACCCGACCAATGTCTTCGCCATGGACGATATCAAGTTCATGACGGGACTCAATGTCGAACCGGTAGTTGTCGCCGAGGCGAGTGTTCAGCAAGCCATTTCCAAGTACTACAGCACCACCCGCGAGATCGAACTTGCGTCGGTGGCGCCGGAAGTGGCTCCGAATGGCAACGGATTTTCCGACGCTGATTTGGTTTCGCTGGATACACTCGATTTCGACCACAGCGTTGCGGAAGAAGTAGAGGTCTTCGAAGAGAACGACGAGATCGATCTTTCGAGTCTCACCCGCATGAGCGAGGACGCTCCGGTAGTCCGCCTCGTTAATGTGCTGCTTGTGGATGCACTCAGACGCGGAGCTTCAGACATCCACGTTGAACCTTACGAAAAAGAATTACGCATTCGCTTCCGCATTGACGGTGTTTTGTACGACGTCATGCACCCACCCCTCAAGATGCGTGACGCGCTGATCTCGCGCATCAAGATCATGTCGAAGCTCGACATTTCCGAAAAGCGACTGCCGCAGGATGGTCGCATAAAGATCCGCGTTAAGGTCGATTCGCGTTCACGCGAACTCGACTTCCGTGTTTCAACGCTGCCTACGCTTTTCGGTGAAAAGGTCGTGCTTCGTCTGCTCGACAAAGAGAAGCTGATGCTCGACATGACAAACCTCGGGTTTGAGGCTGAGTCCCTGGTCAAATTCCAGCGCAACATCTCGAAGCCATATGGCATGGTGTTGGTAACCGGCCCGACGGGAAGCGGCAAAACGAACACACTGTATTCCGCGCTGCAATCTCTCAACACAGTGGATACCAACATCATGACCGCTGAAGATCCGGTCGAATTCAATCTGCCTGGAATCAACCAGGTGCAGATGAAAGAACAGATCGGCCTGAATTTCGCGGCCGCCCTGCGCTCGTTCTTGCGGCAAGATCCGAACATCGTTCTCGTCGGCGAGATTCGCGACTTCGAAACGGCGGAAATCGCCATCAAGGCAGCTCTCACGGGTCACCTTGTACTCTCAACCCTCCACACGAACGACGCTCCGTCGACCATCTCACGCCTCATGAATATGGGCATTGAACCGTTTCTCGTGGCGACGAGCGTAAACCTCATTCAAGCTCAACGCCTCATTCGCCGTATCTGCAAGGACTGTAAGAAAGAACACCCAACGCCTCTCGAAGCGTTGGTCGAGATCGGTTTTTCAGCCGAGGAAACCAAGACGCTCAAGACTTTTAAAGGCCGTGGGTGTCCGAGTTGCAACGATACAGGCTACAAAGGCCGCATCGGCTTGTACGAAGTTATGGAGATTACCGATGAAATTCGGGAACTGATCCTCATCGGCGCTTCAGCCCTCGAGCTGCGCAAGAAGTCCATTGAAGACGGAATGATTAGTCTTAGGGAATCCGGGCTTCAAAAAATCAGGAATGGGGTTACCACGATCGAGGAAGTTCTCCGCGAGACCGTGGCGTGAAAGGAGTAAGGAAAATGTTACGTCGAATTGCTTTAGCACTTTGTCTGTTGGTATCGCTGGTTGTAATGATTCCGCTGGTCAGCTCGACCGCGCACAACTTGCGTTCACACTTCTCTGCCGGTTCGCATCGCAGGCGGCATTCGCGCGCATGGTGGCGCCGGCATCGCGCCATGATGCGTCGCCGGCAAGCTTTGCTGGCCCGACGCCGCGCGCTGCTGATGGCGCGCCGCCACGGCACGATTCCATCACTTGCGCCAAAAACCGCCGACAATCACGCGACGCCTTCGACCGCGGCCGTGTTACCTGTGACCACCAGTACGAACACGCCCGCGATTGCGCTACCGACCGGTTGGTCGCCAGATGCTTCGGCCAATGGTGCAGCAACTTTTCGCATCGCGCCTGCCAATGGCGTTGAAGCTCACGCCACGCTGAGTGTGGTTGCACCAACGGCGGGTAGTCAGCCTTTCGGTCGCGAACAGCGAAACATGGTCGGTGGCGCGTCTTTTACGGAACTCCGCCGCACGGTGATTGACCGGATGATCAGCGCCGGTGGTTGGGTAGTGAACGATCGCCAACGCCAGATTGGCGGCCGCAGGGTGTTTGAAGTGATTGCTCAAACGCCTTCCAGCGATGGCAAGCCCGAGCAGGTCTGGAATTTTTATTTTGCTGAAATCAATGGCCGCGTCTATTCGCTGACCACTCGCACGTCTGGTGGCAACAACGCCGTTGCCGCTGATGCTGAGAGATTCCTCAGCACGCTTTCGCCGGAATCGGCGCAAGCGAAACAAAAATAGGAAACGGGTCTGAAGATCTCAATAAGGAACGAATACACCCATGGAAAATCCACCACAAATTTCCCTTTCCGAACTTCTGCGTAAGCTATCTGAGCTGGGCGGTTCTGACTTACACGTCACGACCGGCACGCCTCCTTTGGTCCGCGTCCACGGCACTATTCGCGCATTAGACGG
Source organism: Pyrinomonadaceae bacterium (assembly GCA_036001745.1). GTDB lineage: Bacteria > Acidobacteriota > Blastocatellia > Pyrinomonadales > Pyrinomonadaceae > UBA11740. Next base: position 7,626 of record DASYTZ010000212.1, on the reverse strand, counting down.
ATATCGCCCGCTGACCTCGGCCGAAACAAAGCAACTGGCTTATTCCGTGCTCACTGACGCGCAAAAGCACCGGTTCGAAGAAAACCTCGAACTCGACTTCAGCTTTGGCGTCAAAGGGTTGTCACGTTTCCGCGCGAACCTCTTTAATCAACGTGGTGCGGTGGGCGCGGTGTTTCGCGCGATTCCTTACGAGATCAAGTCGTTTGAGGATTTGGGCCTGCCGCAAGTCGTCAAGGATCTTTGCAGCAAGCCTCGCGGTCTCGTGCTGGTCACCGGGCCGACCGGTTCAGGCAAGTCCACGACACTGGCCGCGATGATCGACAAGATCAATCGCGAACGACACGAGCACATTCTCACCATCGAAGATCCAATTGAATTTCTCCACAATCACAAGAACTGCATCGTGAATCAGCGTGAGGTCAATGCCGACACGAAAGGATTTCCTGAGGCGCTGAGGACCGCGCTGCGTCAAGACCCTGACGTGGTGCTCGTCGGCGAAATGCGCGACCTGGAGACGATCGAATCGGCGCTACGCATCGCTGAGACGGGTCACCTGACCTTTGCAACTCTGCACACCAACTCGGCCGCGTCAACAATCAACCGCATCATCGACGTCTTTCCCGCGGTGCAGCAGGCCCAGGTGCGCGCGCAACTATCGCTGACGCTCGAAGGCATTCTGTGTCAGTCACTATTGCCGCGTGCGGACAGCAGCGGGCGCGCTCTGGCGATGGAAATTCTGATTCCGAATTCAGCAATCCGCAATCTGGTTCGCGAGGACAAAGTCCATCAGATCTACTCGATGATGCAGACCGGCCAGGACGTGCACGGCATGCAGACTTTTAACCAGAGTCTGGCGACACTCTTCCACAAGCGACTGATTTCGCGAGAACAAGCTTTTCACAGTACGTCCAATGCGAATGAATTACGCGATCTGATTGATCGCGGCGCGGGCATAAATTCGGGAAACGGCTCGCTACCGAGACCTCCGATGGCGGGCGCCTACAACTCACAACGAGTGATGCAGCGAAGGTAAGGCGGCGCCGCCACAATGAACATTACGAGAACGGAGCACTAACCAATGCCAACCTACGTTTTTAAGGGACACAACCGGCTGAATGAAATTGTTTCCGGCGAGCGCGTTGCCGACAATCGCGAGACTCTGCGGCAGGCGTTGCGGCGCGAGCAGATCACGCTGATGTCGGTGAAAGAAAAAGGCCGCGAGATTGGTATTCCGAAACTTGCCGGCAGAAAAAAGGTGAAGTCAAAGGACCTTGCGATCTTCACGCGCCAATTCTCTGTGATGATCGATGCCGGACTCCCTTTGGTGCAATGTCTCGACATTCTGTCGCAACAGCAGCAGAACAAGTATTTCCAGCAAGTGCTGGCGCAGGTTCGCCAGGACGTCGAAGAAGGTTCGACACTCGCTGCTGCCATGAACCGGCACCCGAGGGTCTTTGACCAGTTGTATGCCAACATGGTTGAAGCGGGCGAGACAGGCGGTATTCTGGATTTGATTCTGCAACGGCTCTCGACGTTCATTGAAAAGATCGTCAAGTTGAAGCGTGACGTGGTCTCCGCCCTTATCTATCCGGCCGCGGTGATCTTGCTGGCGATCGTCGCCATTGCGGTCATCATGATCGTTGTGATTCCGCAGTTCCAAAATATCTTTCTCGGGCTGTTGGGCCCTGGCGAGCCTCTGCCGCTGCCGACGCGCATCGTTGTCGGATTTAGTAGTTTTCTGGCCGGCTGGGGCGGTCTGTGCATCCTGGTTGCGATAATCGCTTCCGTCGTGGGACTGAAGTTCTATTACAAGACCCCGAAAGGGAGAAAAGTAATCGACACGATTCTTCTGAAGGTTCCCATTATTGGCTCGATCTTCTTGAAAATCGCGGTCGCGCGTTTCTCGCGAACACTCTCCACACTGCTGTCTTCAGGTGTTCCAATCCTCCAATCACTCGACATCACAGCCCGAACTTCGGGTAACATCGTGGTTGAGGAAGCAATTACGAGTATCCGCGATGCCGTCGAACAGGGTAAGAGTTTCGTCGAGCCGCTTCGCACGTCCCAGATCTTCCCGCACATGGTGGCGCAGATGGTCGGCATCGGCGAACAGACAGGCGCGTTGGATTCGATGCTTGGAAAGATTGCCGATTTTTACGAGCAGGAAGTTGACGCCGCCATCGCGAATCTGTTGACGCTGATTGAGCCCGCTCTAATTGGATTTCTGGGTGTGACGATCGGTAGCATCGTAGTGTCGATGTATCTGCCTATGTTCTCGTTGATCGGGAAGCTGTCGAATGGTCACTAATTGGATATAGAAGAGCTCTAGTTGTTCTTTTTCCACCACTCAAAAGTTAGTCGTAGTCCATCTTCTAGGTTCACGCGCGGTTCATAACCGAGTAGTGTGCGCGCTCGCGTGAGATCGGCGAGACTGTCTCGGACATCGCCAGCGCGCGGTGGTTCATGGCGGGCTGTGACAGACGACCTTCCGGTAACCTTCTTCATCGTCTCCAACAGTTCGTTCAACGTAGTGCGACGTCCGTTTGCGATATTGATGATTTCACCTGCCGCGGCCGCAGACTCGGCCGCTCGCATATTCGCATCAAGGACATTTGAGATGTACGTAAAGTCGCGCGATTGTTCGCCGTCGCCGTAGATGACCGGCTGCGAGCCGGTCACGAGCGCGCTCATGAAGCGCGAGATGACGCCCGAATATTGCGAGGTTGGGTCTTGACGAGGCCCGAAGACGTTGAAGTAGCGAAGCGATACCGTTTCCAGGCCATAGACGCGCGTAAAAACCTGGCAATAGTACTCGCCCACCAATTTTCCAACAGCATAAGGAGACAGCGGCGCGGGACGCATATCTTCGCGCTTAGGCAGCTCCGGCTGATCGCCATATGCAGAGCTCGATGCGGCATAAATCACGCGTCGCACCTTTTGATCGCGGGCCGTTAAAAGCAGGTCGAACGTAGCGTCAACCGACGCGTGATGACTCTCAGCCGGCCGATCTACGGACCGAGGTACAGAAGGAATCGCGGCTTCGTGGAATACCAGTTCGACATCGCATAACGCCTTTTGTAGCGCCCGCTCATCCGCGACGTTCGCCTTTACAAAATCGACTTGCGACCCGATCGCATCGATATTGCTTTGATAACCCGTTGAGAGGTCGTCGATGATTCGAACCTTCGCGCCGCTCTGCACCAAAGTGGCAGCAATGTGAGAGCCGATGAAACCGGCGCCGCCAGTGACGAGGGCTATCCCTGAGAGTGCCATTTGTTATCTTCCTACGCAAACATAGTTGAAGCCCATTTCGCGCATGTCGGCAGGCTCGTAGATGTTTCGCAGATCCGCGACGTTTGGCGTCCGCATTAGTTTGCGAATGCGCTCCATATCCAAAGCGCGAAACTGATTCCACTCAGTCACGAATACCAACGCATCAGCGCCCGTTGCGGCGGCGTATTCGTCTTCCGCGTAGTCAATCGTCGGCAGCACTTTTGCGGCTTCATGCTGGGCAACTGGATCGTACGCGATTACGTTTGCGCCCGCATCCAACAAACCGCGAATGATGTCAACCGATGGAGCGTCGCGCATGTCGTCTGTTTCCGGCTTGAAACTGAGGCCAAACACCGCGATCCGCTTTCCTGACAATCCTGCCGCCAGCTTCTCAATTTTCGGCAACATTGCTTCGCGTTGCCGCTCGTTAACCTCAATTACCGCATCAACAATTCTGGTCGGGGAATCATATTGCCGGCCGATTACAGCAAGGGCCCGCGTGTCTTTCGGAAAGCACGACCCGCCAAAACCCGGCCCCGGGTGAAGGAATTTGCCACCGATGCGGCGATCCATTCCGATGGCGCGCGCGACTTCGTGAACGTCGCAACCGACCTTTTCACAAAGGTTGGCAATCTCATTAATGAAGGAAATTTTCGTCGCGAGGAATGCATTCGCCGCGTACTTGATGAGTTCAGCGCCTTCGACAGAAGTGATAACAAATGGTGTCTCAATCAGGTAGAGAGGCCGATAGAGCTCGCGCATCAACTCCGTCGCTTTCGGCTCGTTGCTGCCAATCACAACGCGATCGGGACGCATGAAGTCGCCAATCGCAGCTCCTTCGCGCAAGAACTCCGGGTTGGAAACTACGCTGAAGGCTACGGGCTTCGAAAGACTGTCTTTGATCAGTTCGGTAAGCCGCTTGCCCGTTCCAACCGGAACGGTCGATTTCATAGCGACGACTTTGTAGCTGTGAATGTGCCGACCTATTTCTCGCGTGGCATTCTCAACAGATTTGAGATCGGCCGAACCGTCGGACTTAGGAGGAGTCCCAACCGCAAGAAAGACTACCGACGCGGGCTCAACGGCCGATTGGAGGTTGGTCGTAAACCTCAATCGTCCCGCATGAAGGTTCTTTTGAATTAATTGTTCAAGTCCGGGCTCGTAGATCGTGGCTTGGCCGCGGCTCAACTGGGCAATCTTGTCAGCGTCTACATCAACACAGGCTACGTCGACACCAAATTCCGCAAAACACGCTCCGGTTACAAGCCCAACGTAGCCGGAGCCAATAACGGCTATATGCATTCAGACTAAATTTCTCGCAATCGTTCAGATCAAAAGTTACGGGTCACGCACGTCATCAGCGCGTGACCCGCAGTTTATCATCATGTGCCGCGCCCTGGGCACGTCACAAGGTAAGTTTGAAACGCAAGCTACTTCGTCGGACTAACTACCGTGACTGACCCACCGAAGTTGAGATCGTTATTCGACGATCGGCCTGCCAAAATAGCCGCCGCAACTGCGCCACCAGCTGCCAGCAAGAGGGCAGCGAGAGCACCGCCACCAATGCCGGGCATGCCGGGCCGCGCCAGCCGGGTGCAACGAGTGCCGGGTTGCGGTGTGCCAGCTGTTTCAGTAGTTCCCGCGGCAATGGCCGTTGTCTTGCCACCCGCGCGCAACTCGACCACGCCAGCTTGCGAGTTGACTCTCATGTCACCGCACTCGACGTCAACCATGAAGTTCGCCGCCTGGCTTGCGTCGGCAACCGCCGCACCATCTTTCGTCGTAACTATCGCCGAAACACCTGACGACGTGGCGACCTGGAGACGGCCCGCATCAAGTGACGCTGAAATGTTTGAATCGGTAAAGCTGAGCTTGACGGTGGTATTCGGCAGCAACTCCACGCGCCCCAGTTTTCCGAGGCTCACCACTGCACTGCTGTTGGCCGCAGTCGCAATGACGCTGTCTGAAAAAACAGTCGCACCCGAAATTGCGGCTTGACCGTTAACGGTCACCTGCCCCGAAACCGACAGCTCGCCGGCGTTCTTTTGTTGGCCGGGCTTTGCCAGCGCCACCATCGAATAGACGCTAAGTACGGCAATCGCAACCGCGAATGCAATCGACTTGCGGCTCCTATTTCTGCTAGTCATCGTTTCCTCCCGTAGAAGTGAACAAGATTCCTGGAATGCACTCTTGACTCGGCTCGTTTCTCGCCGCCGCGGAACACCTCGTTCCGCTGCTCAAGACTGAATTAAGAAGAAGCTTTTTCGTGGCCACGTAAGCCACTGAATCAATGGCTTTTGTACACGAATTGACGCCTCTATGTCAACAGCCAATTCCTTGAAATTCCCTAAATTTAAGCCCTTAAATTGCTAGGTTTCGGCACGATAACACGGCGAACACAGGGTGTAAAGAGCTTTTTCCCCAAATGCTGTCAAGATTCTGTGTTCTTTTTGCTCAAGATTCTGGGTGGGGCTCTCGTTATGAAGCTACTGAATCAGATGGGGTATCTCAACGGGGTCCCGCTTTTCGAGGACGGGTTGTGCCTTGGCCAACTCTCTGGCCCTTTGCGCCCACAGTTTCACTCTGGTTGCCGGCGCTCTGGGAGCCGTTGGCCTCGAGCAGGGCAGCCTGCTCGTACGGATCAAGTCGCGCGAAAACATAAAACACTTCACCAGTGTTGGTCGCTCCGAGGTAACGGAACGTATTCCCGACCACCTGGTTCAGCCGGAAGCTTCTTGGACTGGGAGGGTTTTCGAACAGGATGCCCAATTCCTCTCCTGTGACGGCCTCAAGCTCAGGTACATAGTCATTGCCGCTCTGTGTTACCAGACGAATCGCCGTTTGCCGGAGCGCCCGAATGCGATTTGAATTTCGTCGATAGTAGTCACCCGAGATCTCTCGCCGGCTGATGCGATCATCAACGACTTCCTGCTCATTTCGAAGATATCCGAGATAGGCGCGCATCACCGGTCCAAACTCTGAAGTTTTGCTGCTCTTGCCGTTGAGACCATGCTGCGCAAAGGCAGCACCTGTTACCGCGAGGGTCGCGATTATGACTAGTAAGTAGAATCTGAAGCGGAGCATCGAAGTCACCCTCCTTGATTGAAGTGTGTCCGACCAGGAATGCAGCGTGAGCTACTGTAGCGCAGGAAACTCACCGTAAGCCAGTCTCTGTCGGTCCGTTGTCGCCTGGGATTATACTCGCGTCACAAATCGAGCAATATTGCACCCACAATTCGTGGATGTTACATTTCGATTTCACCATGAATGATCAAGCTGGCGCGAGGAAGCGAGTCGCACTCGGCGTAACAGGGGGCATCGCTGCTTACAAGGCGATCGAGGTCCTGCGCGGGTTGCAACGCGCGGGGTGCGAAGTGCGGGTGGCGATGACCCGGCATGCGTGCGAGTTTGTGACGCCATTGACGTTTCGCGCCTTGTCGGGCTCGTATGTCGTGGTGGATGACTATGCGCCGGATAACCCGGATCCGATTGCGCATATCACATTTTCTCAGACCATCGATTTGCTCGTCGTTTCGCCGGCCACCGCCAACACATTAGCGAAATTCGCCAATGGCGTCGCTGACGATTTTCTAACCTCCACCTATCTGGCCTGCACCGCGCCGGTGTTAGTTGCGCCCGCGATGAATACGACCATGTGGGAACATGCGGCGACGCAACGGAATATTGAAAAGCTGCGTGCGGATGGCGTTCACATAATCGAACCCGACGCAGGCGAAATGGCGTGCGGCACAATCGGGCCCGGTAGATTAAGCGACCCGGAAAGAATTGTCGCGGCTGCGCTGGAGATATTAGAGGGAGCTCGAACAATCCGAGACTTGGCCGGCGAACACTTTCTGATAACTGCCGGAGCGACACGCGAACCTATCGATCCCGTACGATTCCTTTCCAATCGTTCGTCGGGACGAATGGGATTTGCGCTGGCTCGGGCTGCGCGAGCTCGCGGAGCAGAAGTCACTCTGGTTGCCGGAGTCACGAGCGTCGATCCCCCTGCGGATGTCCGGCTAGTTAAAATTACCACCGCTGAGGAAATGCATCGCGCGGTGCTGGAATCCATCGATGACGCTACGATATTTATAGCTGCCGCGGCGGTTGCTGATTATGCTCCTGCTCGCGCGTCCGCACAGAAAATCAAGAAAACGAGCGATGTTTTGGAACTGAAGCTTGAGCGCACCCCCGACATTCTTGGCGAAGTCGCGGGCGCGCGCCGCAATGGTCAACTCATCATTGGCTTCGCCGCCGAGACTGAGGATCTGCTGAAGCACGCGACAGAGAAACTGATTAGCAAGGGACTCGATGCGATTATCGCCAATGATGTTTCGAGCGCGGGATCGG
>DASYTZ010000211.1:0-9901 GCA_036001745.1 Pyrinomonadaceae bacterium | reverse complement strand
GTGCCAACCCATCTGCGCGACTCGAGGACAGAGCCAACCCGTCGGTTGGGGAAGAGCTGGCAGATCGTGCCAACCCATCTGCGCTTGCGGATCGGGCCAACCCGTCTGCGCTTGCGGACAGGGCCAATCCATCCGCGCTTGCGGATCGGGCCAACCCATCTGCGCTTGCGGACAGGGCCAACCCGTCTGCGCTTGCGGATCGGGCCAACCCAACCGCGCTTGCGGACAGGGCCAACCCGTCTGCGCTTGCGGATCGGGCCAACCCAACCGCGCTTGCGGATCGGGCCAACCCAAGCTTTTCCGTCAACGAAGACTAGGGAAGCACGCCCTTTGTAATCTACGCTTGAGCACCTTTGCTCATGATCACTTGAAAGCCCGCGCGGCAACCTGTGCGGGCTTTCGAATTTTGGGGCTGCTCCCCAAACGGCTTAGATGCGAACGCGCCCGCATGACCTCTCCTGGTTCAAAGAAAAATGAAGCCCAACGTCGTCACCACCAAACTCGCGAGCGAAACCAATCACGAGCGCCGCGCCACAGCGTAACCGCCAAAGAACGCTTGGGACCGTAGACCTTTGCTTCTCCGGACATACCGGGTTTCATCGTTGGATCGGGGCTGATTTCGATTAAGGCATCGAAGCGAGTCAGCGGAGCCTCGAAGGGTGAAGTCGCTTCATCGGCAGCGGCCTCGGCTTGTTCGCGCGCCGAACGTTTCCTTTTTGGCGTTGCTTGTCCCGTGCTCGCTCTTACCACGGTTGCTTCGCCTGAATAAGTTTTCTTCGCTTCACTGTCACTCGCAGCGTCTGACTTTACATAAGACGAGAGCCGCTGGTGCAGCTCAGAGGCCGGGGCCACTTTCGCAATGTGCCCGGTAAGCGTGGCGCCTTGTGATGCGTTGATCCGGAGGGTAACCGGCGCGCCGACCGCGATGTCTTCCAGATCCCAATCGTCGACGCGAATGCGTGCCTGCATGGCATCTGGCTTTGCGATCTCGCAGAACTGATCGCCTTGCTTTAACATGACTCCGATCTTTTCTTCTATCTTCGGCGTAACCACCACGCCGGCGTTCGGAGCGTGGATGTTCAGTCGGCCAAGCTGAATTTCAATATCGGCCAACTGCTGAGTTAATTGCGCTCGCCGGCGTCCCGCCACCAGCGATTCAGCCACTGAACCTTGGGCGCTCTGAGCCAGGATGCTACGGTCCAGAACGGCTATCTGCGACTGAAGCGAATCGCGTTTCTCTTCCAGGTTCCGGTCGCGCATGACGGCGAGCAACGCGCCTGCCGTCACCGTGTCGCCTTCCTTCACCAGTATCCGAGTCAGGAACCCTTCGGTGGCTGCCCTGACCGGCACGGTCTCGACCGGTTCAATAACGAACGTGGCGCGATGCGAATAAGGCAACGGCAGAAACACAAAAAGTCCCACGACCAGCGCGATGACGGTAATCACCACGGCAAGTCCCTTGGGCGTCCTGAGCACTTCCTTCTTGTCCTGATACAGAAACCTTATGCCATTCATCGGGGCTCTCAGTCTTTTCTTGAGCAGACGAAACGCCACCAGGGGAAAGATAAAGATTCCGTTCTCTGGAAAGAAAAAACTCACGATACGATAGAAAAAGAACAGCATGGCAAAGGTGATGAACACCTTATAGAAAAACGACAGCACTCCATAGACAGACAGGATGCGCTTCATCCGACGATTGTATTCGGGAATGGCCGCGGGTACGCGGAAGATGTACTTGCGAGCCAGCGCAGTAATGTAGGCGGCTGCGTCTTCCGAGAGGTTGGGGATCTCCAGATAATCCACCAGCGCAAAATAACCGTCCAGTTTGATCAGCGGATTCATGTTAATCGCGATGGAAGAGAGACCGGCGACCAGCATGAACGTGAACGCAAGATCGTGAGTGAAATAACCGGGCGCCGAAAGGTACCAGACAAACGTCGCGATCGAACAGATGATCAACTCGACGAAAGCGCCGGCAAAAGTCACCCAGAGCTTGGCTGCCTTGCTGTCAAACGTCCACGCATCGGATACGTTGGCGTAGAACGCAGGCATGAAATAGATCAGCATAAAGCCGAGCTCGTGCACTTCACCACCGTAGCGTTTGCAGGTCAGGCCGTGCCCGTTCTCGTGCAGGATGATTACGAACGAAAGCACGCCGATGAACATCACGATGTCGCGCAGCCCCTTGTCGGAAAAGGTCCAGAGTTGGGACAGGCCGGCCTGCACAGTTTCCCAGTTCGCAACTATCACTGCGGCGGCAAGGCTGAAAATCAAAACACAGAAGATGAGAAATCCGCGCGTCCAGATGAAAGAGATGTACTTGATGATCCAGTTATAGAACTTGTCGGGATCCATTAACGGAAAGCGCAGGTAATTCTCATCGCGTCCGTTGGCGGCTTCGTCGGCTTTTTGGAGCCGGTTCTTGCGCAGGCGCTCAAGCACCAGCAGGCTTTTCTCGCTAGCCGACTGCTCGATAAAGTCCATCTTCTTGAGATTCTCGACAAAGGCCATCACTTCGTGGCCGGGAATCAGCTCTCCAGTGTCGGCAGATACCAACTGACCAACTTCATCGTACGAATGCCGGCCGTCGAGATAGGCGAAGACCTTCCCTACGATCTCAGGAAAGCGATAGTACTTGAGCGCCACCGGATCTTTGACGATGTAGGCCACCTCTCCGCTGTGCACCTGGCGAATGATCTTTAGATCTGAACGGAGCTTGTCCATGAAGATTCTTCCAAGTCGGGAGCCTAAACGGATGCCTGCCGATGAAATTTCAGTTTTTGATCGTCACCGAATCACCGGCCTTAAGTTCGGCCGGAGGAAAAAGGATCACGCGATCACCCATTGCCAGTCCCGAGACGATCTCAACCTGATCGCCCGTTACAGAATTCACCCAGACTGCTCGCGCCATACATTTGTCCCCGGCGACCACGAACACTGTGCTGGTGGCTCCCTTGCGCACCTCGGCGCCCGCCGGAAACGCGGCTTGCGGGATCCACATGCTGGGCCCGGCGTCGCGCCTAGGCACGTGAACGTTCACGGCCATTCCGGGCATCAATCCTCTTCCAGCTAGTACGTCGGCGAGGAAACCTACGGTGTTGCTGGCAGCTTCGGCCACCGGATCGGTCCGGCGGATCCGGGCGCGCGCGATGATCTGATCGTTCTCAGCCGCCGAAAGATTCAGGACGCTGCCCGGGCCAAGCGCTCCTCTCTCAGTTTGAGGCACCTGAAACTTTACCTGGAGTGGCGCGAGCTGAGTGATCTCGAACAGCTTATCGTTCTTGACAACATTCGTGCCGAGTTTGGCAAAGCGGTGCGTGACGATCCCCGTGATGGGCGCGCGCACGGTGCTCTTTTCCAATTCAGCCTTCACTTCAGTAACCTTGGCCTGCGCTACCTGGCCGGCAACGCGCGTCTTCTCGACTTCGAGCACCGCGCCATCGTATTTGAATTGCGCGCGCTCGACATCGCGGACCGGACTGTAACCTTGTTTGAAAAGAGTTTGCTCGCGCTCGAGCTCGTTGCGATTCAACTTGACCAGGGCGTCGTATTCTCGCTGTTCCACCTCGAGGCGCTTGACCTCCAGTTCAGCCTGGCGCAACTGAGCCCGCAATTCGTCGTCACCGCTGAGCTGGGCAATCACTTGCCCCTTAGTCACACGCGATCCTTCCTGGCCACTCAACTGGCTGACGCCGCCATCGCGTCGCGCCAGCACCATGGCGGTTACTTCGACCGAGATGGCTGCCGGCACCAACAGATCGCCGGCCGGCTCGGACTGCTTCGCCTCGACCACCTGAACAAGGATGGGAGCTTTTGTGTTTGGCGCGGGTGCTGTTCGCAGCGCACTCGTTCTCGCGGCACAACCGCCCAACACCAAGGGCGTCAGGAGTCCGATGCCTATCAGGGGAACTCTCATATTAAGCCTCGCATTTGGCATTTGCCTTTTGCCATCAACCGTCTATGGCATCCAGCTCCAAACCGTTTTCTGCAACCAGCGCAGAGGATCTCGCACCAACACGTAGCCGACACTTCTGGCGCCGGTGAGTATCTTCACGCGGCCAATCATTCCGGTGCGCAAAGACTGATCGGGATTCTCGATTTCCGCGCGCACAATGAAGACCCGCGCACTTTGTTCCGTGGTCGCCTGCGGGCTGATCTGCGTAACCCGGCCAATGAACTTGCGTGACGGGAACGCGTTAGCCTTCAGCCAAACCTCCTGGTTGAGACCGACCAGACCGATATCATCTTCGGGCACCGCCGCTTCAACGATCACGGGATTAATGTCCGCGGTCTCACAAAAGGCCTCGCCACGCCGGATAAACTGACCGCGCTTCTCGTCAATCTTTGGCGTCACGATGACGCCGTTGATGGGCGCGCGAATCTGCGTCTGGTCAAGCTTGGTTTGGTTGAAGGCGATCTCGCGCTGAGTTTGTTCCAGCCTCACCCGTTCGATCTGTGACGCGGCGGCGCCGGACGCGGCCTGCACCCGCGTCAACTCGCGTTCGAGAATCGCATAACGGGAACGCGCATCGTTCAGGTTCAAAAGGTATTCGTCACTTCGCAGGGCGGCCACCACAGCTCCGGCCGGCACCACGTCGCCTTCGTGGTAATTGACTCTGTCTATTACGCCATCAATCTCAGCGTTGACCGTCGCCGTGCGGGTTGGCAAGACGTAGGCATTACCTCCCACTTTCAAATTCCAGGGAAAGAAGATGAGAAAAAGTAACACCGCGATGACCACGGAAACTGCGGCGATGCGTTTGGCTTTTGGCATGGCCAGGAACGCGCGTTTCTTAGCGGCGATTGGTCCCAGTGCGCCGATCAATGGGACTTGCCGGTAGAGTTGCGCATTGCGGATTGCTACTGTGGCCTGGCCCGCAAAGATCTTCAGCAATTCCAAGTGCGAGGCGGTGAGAAAGCGCGGCGTCTTGCTCTCCAAAGCAAGCACCCCAAGCGCGCCTTCTTCGTCCTTCAAAGGCAGAGCATAAAAGCTTTTCATCTCGGCTGCGGCAAAATGCGCCCGAAACTTCTCGCGGGTCTCGGCACGGTCCGCATCAATCTCGCCGTTCAGCTCAGAAACGTACACCTCGTCACCTGTATTGCCTGCCCAATCTATCGTCACGTTCCACTCTTTGATCTTCGGGTCTTTCAAATTGACCTTGGTCCCGCCGGCGATGGCATCAATCTCATAGCGGCCCTTGGCGAGCAGCGCGATGGCACAGCGGTCAAAAGGAATTAAGGTAGCGACTTGGTTTACGACCACTGTCAGCATGCGGTCGAGATCAAGCGACGAAATTATCTCGCGACTGGTATTGAGCAGCGCATGGAGTTCCTTGACCTTGCGCTCTGCTTGGTGACGCTGCGCGTTCCGAATCGAGTTGGCGGCCTGATTGGAAATCTCGACGAAGAGGTGAAGATCTGATTCGGTGAATTTGGTTCCGTCTCGCTTGTTGATGATCTCCAATGCGCCAAGCCAATTTTGCTCGTGTTTGATCGGCGCGCAGATTAAAGCATCGATTGAACCGTCCGCGAGATGCGCAAATCTATAAGCGAGACGCGGGTCAGCCGGATCGTTGATGGAGAGCGGCGCGTCATCGCGCAGCATCTCGCCGATCACGGTGCCGGCTTCCGATTCGGCGTGTCCGATCAGTTCCGGACGATACCGGCCGACTACTGCACAGCAGACCAGCTCGGTCCCATCAACCAACCAGAGGCTGCACGACCTGACATCCATGACGCTGGCGGTGCGGTTGCAGATGATTGGCGCCAGCTCTCCGAATTCAATGGTCGAGTTGAAGGATTGACTAACGTCATAGAGCTGCGTCAGGCGCGTGACTGCTTGCAGCATTCCGGCCCCGGTCGCTTCCTGCGCGCGGCGCGCCACAATCGCGGGCCCCGCGAGTTTCGCAAACTCGTCCAGCAGCGCAACGTCGTCGCTCGTGAACTGCCCAGCTTGCATGTTGACTGTCTCAATCACACCGACCGGATTGGCGCGGTCACGTATCGGAGCAAAAACCGCGGTCCGCAAAATTATCCCGTCGGCCGGCTCAGTCAGGTGGCTACTCGCCTTCAACTCGGTGAAACCGCGCGGCGCATCAGCTTGCAACATCTCGGCCAGGAGACCGCTGTCGGCCGGCCGCGCATCGCGCACCAACGCGCGACTAAGCGTAGTCAAAGTTGATCCTTCGCAGCGCAGTGCCCGGCCCCGGTCGTCATAGATCCAGAGCAGGAGATTTTCAGCGTTGAGGCTGCGACAGATTTCCTTGCCAATTATTTCGAGCAGCGAGTGGTAGTCCGGCGCCGAGCACAAGGCGCGGGCAAACTCAGTGATTTGGGCGATGTGATTTCCGTCGCTCATTAGACTCTCATGTGATGAATAAGGGCTAGCCGGCTAATGCGCGCCTCAAAAGCGCCAAACCGCCATCGCCTGCTGTCGAGACTCGGCCGGAAGTAGTCCCGGAAAGCGATTGATTAGGAGGGCCGAGTCGGAATGATTAATGCCCTCGACGAAACGAGTTCCATTCACGATCCGGCCACGCTCAGCAAAGTCCGGAACGGTATGGATTATGTGAAGGCTTTTTATGCCAAATCCCCTGGCGAGTCAATAGCCGGCTCCGTTTTGAAAGTGCGGCCCAACCCTGCGAAGGCTGGCACACATCAGTTCGTGATTTAGTAAGTGCGCGAAAAGTTATAGACAGAACTGTGTGCTCACCGATTTGTGCTATTCTTGCCTCCCTAATTTGGGGACCGTTTAAGATGGAAAGAGACGCTTTGGGAATGATTGAATGTCGCGGCCTGGTCGCGATGATTGAAGCGGCGGACGCGGCGGTAAAGTCCGCGAACGTGAAACTCGTCGGTTGGGAAAAGATCGATGCGGGACTCGTCACGGCGATCGTGCGCGGCGAAGTTGGCGCCGTCAAAGCTGCCGTTGACGCCGGCGCGGCTGCGGGTCGCAAAGTCGGCGAAGTCCTCTCGACTCACGTTATCCCTCGGCCTCACGCGAACATCGACGATGCCATTCCGGTGCTGCACACCGGCGAAACCACGCGAAAGAAAATCAGTGGCTCGGTGCCTCCGCGACGATAATTTGGAGTGCGGCGACCCTTGGCGCCGCTTTGGATTGTTTTTGATCAAGCTGCAACCCCCATCAAACTTGGAAACGCTAACCAAAGCGCCGTCGCCGCTACGCTTTGCCGGCGCACTCCAAATTGCACTCGCCTTCATTGTGCTCTCCGCCCCAGCTTTGGTTCGTGCACAGCAACCCTTCTACACAGATGACGCCGACGTCACTGAAAAGAAAAAATTTCATCTGCAACTAAGCAACGAATTCGACGTCCTTCAGCGTTTTAACTATCCGAGTTTGCGCCAAAACACGAGCGTGCTCGAGGTGAGCTATGGCTTGTTAAAGGACGTCGAGATTAGTGGCAACGGGCCGCTGATTGGAATTTCGAATTCGCAAATAGTTACGCCTCGGAATGTCATCGGGTTAGGCGACATTGAACTTCAGATTAAATACAACCCATTCAAAGAGCATGAAGGATCGTGGAAGCCGGCGCTGGCGGCGACCTTTGCGATTGAGTTTCCGACCGGGAGTACCGACCGGGGGCTGGGCTCCGGATTGGTGGATTATTTTCTGAATGGCATTCTTCAAAAATCAGTCACGAAAAAGACTAAGATGAGGCTAAATGGCGGAGTTTTGTTTGCCGGCAACGCCGCGACTGGCGAAATCGGAATTCAGAAGCGTGGCGAGGTTTTCGTCGGCGGGGCATCGCTGGTAAAGCAATTCACGCCGAAGCTCGACCTGGGAGCGGAAATAACGGGTGCGTTAACGAAAACTCTTCAACTCGATGAAGGGCAAGTCCAAACGCAGGTGGGCGGCAATTATCAGTTAACGAAAAAGATGTCGTTTGATTTTGGAGTAGTCGCCGGCAAGTTCAATACCGCGCGTTTTGGTTTGCAGCTTGGTATCTCAATCGACTTCTGAGCCTCGCGTAATCGCTACGGAACTCCCGCTGCCTGATAACGTTTCGCACTATCACTCAATGTTGAGTTGATTTTTCGCAACAACGACTCGAGGTCGAGCGGTTTGGCAAACACTTCGTTGCACCCTGCGGCGAGAGCGTCTGCCTTCACATCGTAAGTCCCATAGGCTGTAATCGCGAAAATCGGCGTACGCGAAAACGCTTGCCGCTCGCGAAGCTGCCGTGTCGCCTCAACCCCATCAAGCTCAGGCATCGCGAGGTCCATCAGGATCAAATCAGGATGCGATCGGTTCGCTTGCCGCACGCCCTCTTTGCCGTCTTCCGCCTCGACGACTTTGAAACCTTTCGCGCGCAGCCACGCGGAAAGCAGCGTGCGATTATCCTGATAATCATCGACCACGAGAATTGTGGAAGAAGTTTTGGCGGTCATTTTTGGTTACCTCGATTACTCGCGAAGCTGATCAGACAGATTCTAAAATAAGCGAGTCAAGGATAGCCAAAAATGGCGGCAGCGTAGTGTTTAGTTTGCGGTTAGCTTGCGCGAGCCCGGACGCTTCCCAATGAAAAGCCCCGCAATAAGCGAACTGGCCAGCGCCAGAGCAGCGCCGACGAGCATGACCCGGCGAAAACCCATGACAAAACATTCATCAATCGCATGCTTGATGGCGCTGCGCGTTACGTCGTCCACACTTGCAGGAATCTCCATCGCGGCCAACTTGATTCGCTGACCGTTCAAAGCTTGACGAATATCCGGGTTGATTGGGATTTGGATCAACCTCTGATCGAGACAACTGCTGAAAGCTCGGAACATGACCAGGCCCAGCACGGCGATCGCGAACAGGCCTGCGGTGCGCGAAACCGCGTTGTTTATCCCCGAGGCAATGCCGGCGCGGCTTTCCCTAACTGAGTTCATGACTGTCGTCGTCAGCGGCGCGACTGTGACTGCCATGCCGAGTCCGAGTACGACAACGGCCGGGAAGAATGTCGTCCAATAACTGCTGCCAACGCCTGCTCTGTTGAAGAGCGCGAATCCGATTCCTGCGACAATTGGGCCAATCACCAAAGGCAAACGCGAGCCGTAATGCTTGACCAATCCGCCGGACCAACGCGACAGCCCAAACATGATCAGAATGAACGGCAACGTTGCCGCTCCGGCGGCAGTCGGCGAGTAGCCCTGCACCTGAATCAAATTCAGCGGCAGAAAGAAAAGCGTTCCCACCAGCGCCGCGTACAGGAAGAGCGTCAGTAGATTCGCGCCCGCGAAATTTCGCGAACGAAAAAGTGCGAGCGGCATCATCGGATTGCGCACTCGCGTTTCCACGACAACGAATGTCGCCGCCAGGATTACGCCGCCGATCATCGTCGCGATCACGAGCTCGCTGTGAAAACCAAGCCGCGAAGATTCAATCAGGCCAAAGACCATGCCGCCCAACGCGAATGTGGCGAGGGCCGCGCCCGCGAAATCGAGCTTCCCTTCATCTTCTTCGTCACGGCTCTCCGGCACGAACAGGACGACAAGAGCAATCACGACCAACGCCAGCGGAATATTTATAAAGAACACTGCGCGCCAAGACACGTGCTCGATGAGCCAACCGCCCAACAATGGCCCCAGCGCCGTCGTCATCGCAGTTGCTCCGGACCAAGTGCCGATCGCTTTCCCGCGTTCGGCTTCAGCAAACGTCGCGCTGATGATGGCGAGGCTGCCCGGAACCAGTAAGGCGCCGCCGACACCTTGCGCGGCGCGGGCGAGGATCAATTGCTGAATATTTGGCGCCAATCCGCACCACACGGACGCCAGTGCAAACACTGCCACGCCCAACGCGTAAATTTTCTTGCGTCCAAATCGATCGCCGAGCGAACCGCCCAGCAACAAGAGCGCGGCGAGGAAAAGTGTGTAGGCTTCAATCACCCACTGAACA